>JAJFMG010000174.1 GCA_021772295.1 Chlamydiota bacterium
GTAGGTGTCAAAAGCTTTTCAACAGGAACACTATGCCACAAAGCTTCTAAGTCATTTATTTCTGTAAAGGCAAGTTTATCATATCCACTTTCTACACTATGAGATCGATGATTCCTTCCATACCAAACTGCTAACTGCTGCAACACTAGGAAAGTAGAAAATAAAAAAATAAGAAAAGTTTTCTTTTTTGTTCGCATAGTATGGATAAATTGAGCTCTTTGTAACTTCCAGAAAGAATAATCTACCAAAGAATTAAGATTCATACTAGCGTAATTATTACTTAATGAGCAAAAAAATTAATATTAACATTTACACTAACTGCTCTTCTGAAAGCATTTTAGACTGATTGGGGCTAGTATGCTTTTAAGAAAAAGTGTAACAAATAATTTTAGATTTGATTCTCATTTAAGAATCACATACATTCTATGTATGGACAATTTACAAAAACCTACTGATCGAAAGTCAGATCTTAGTCTCGCAGGCTTCAAACTTTGGATACATAAGTATGAATCCCCTAATTCAGATGATTTTTGGGATGGAAATTGGCTAGATGTTACAGCTCTTTGCGTAGCGCAACAGTCAAGTGTCCTGACAGAAGGCGTTATTCTTCATCTTGGATATTTACACACCTTTTATACACAAGCTAAACAGCTGTATAACTCACTTAGTGGCAGCGCTTATTTGGAGTCTCCCGAGCCAAACTTAGATCTTACATTAACAATGGAGAGTAAAGGCCAATGCAAATTAAAAATCTCGATTACTCCTGACAACCTCAATCAAGAACACACGTTTATCTTCTCAATAGACCAGTCCTATCTTCCCCCAGTTATCTCTCAATTAGAATCTATCTTTAATTCCTATCCATTAAAAGGATCACAGCAGTAGATTGAGGATGGATACACCTTACGTTTTTATTGAGAAATACTTTGCACTATACCTTAACGACTGCAGGATACTAAATCCCTGTCTTGAGACTGAAAGCCCTCGTTTTCCTCCAACTTGTGAAGAGTTGAGAGAAGTCATGGCCTACTTATCTCACAATGGTTCGATCGCAACGATTAAACACTTACATGTTTCAAAAGCAGATATTCATAATAGAACTTACAAACCAACTGATAGCTAGAAATGCTTATTACAGGAACTCTTTCCAAACCTCCGCAAGGTTGGTATTTCTATAAAGATGATGATGGCAAACTTTTCTGGATTTCAACTCAATGTAGCTTAACAACTTTTTTGAATAAAAGTATCTTTACAAGTAATCCTCAATGCAAATTTTATATTTCCAGTAAGAATACTGTTAGACACCACTTATAGACAAAGCAGTGGCCTTGGTCTTCATGAAGAAATCGATAAAAGACAAGTATATTAATTGTTGAAAGAAAAAATTACTCATCATCGGAATAGATATCATATTCATATGTCTTATTTGTCATAGCAGTAAATGATTGGTTACAGTGTGTATCAAATAACATCCACAACTCTATTTGTTCATCACGAAAGTCTGATATTCCCCACTCCAATTGATAATGCTCATTCGGATAAAGTTGTATCTCTATAGCGTTATCTAACCTTAAGATCAGTGCAAAATCATTATCCAAAACTTCAACGCTCACAAGTGTTTTTCCATAAATTTGCTTCTCAAAAAAAACGCGTATCTCACTGGTTTCTTCGTTGTCATTCGATAACATTTCGCTTGTATCTGATTGAAATACAGCCCATGGAGTCTCATATAACCAGAAAATCCACCTCGATGTAAAAAACTTGGAGGGAGTTATCTGGTTTCTGAATCCGATTTGCACCATAGATCCTATCGAAGTTAACACATGATCTACCCTCGAGCCAATTATGGGTTGAAATAAAGATTCTACTCGCTCTTTGTTACTTATTTGAGAATACAGATTGCTTTTCTGTATTTTAGGTTTTTGAGAAACAGCCTTTAAGCTTCTGGCTTTAGGATTAATCAACTCGGAGGACTCAAAGCTACCTGTTGGCATAGCTTTGCATATTTTTTTATCACACCCGTCCCATAACTCCCATAGAGGCTCCTCACTATTCTCTTCTGATATAGAAACCTGTGGTAAATACAATTCAACGCCATTTTCAAATAACAGCAGTATGAGGTTGCCTTCAAAAATCTTTACTTGTTTTACTACAATTCCCTTTAAGCAATTATTTAAAAATTTGTAGATCGTTTCCCAATCACTGTTGAAGTCAGCAAGTCTTTTTTGCTTATCGGTAAAAGCTTGCCAGGGAATCATTCCTAGGCTAAGCGAATACTCAGGAGCATGGGATTTATCACAATACAACTTGCCCTCAAAAATCCTTGGTATAAACATTCCAAAACCGATGTCTATTTTCACATTAGGTACAGAGTCTACTGTGCATACTTTCAAACCAATAAGAGGTTTAAATAATGACTTTAAAAAACTCAGGTCATTCTTTTGCTGATCTACAATTTTAACATCTATTTCACTAAGCTGACCCGTATTAGGTAGACTGTCAGAAGAAAGTTCCTCAATTGGATTTTCTCTTAATGATAAACTTATTAAATTGTTTAAATAAATAAACTGCTCTTTCGCAACTTTTGTAATTAGATTACCATGCAATTCAAGAACTTCTAAAGAAAATAACTCATCAAAGCATCCAACTTCTAAATAGGTAATTTGATTTTCAGAAAGTGAAAGAAATTCTATATTTCCAAGAGCCTCAAAAGTCCCCTTTTCAACTATAGCAATTTGGTTACTTCCCAAATCCAGTGAAAGTAGGTGTTTGAGATCACAAAAAACGTCTTTATAGAGTTGCTTAATTTGATTGTAAGAGAGGTCTAAATTCTCAAGGCATTTAAGTTCTTCAAAGCCAAAGCTCAGATCACAAATGGAATTGTGACTCAAATCAAGACCTTTTAGCGACCCGAGATTAGAAAATACCAATCTTGGCAAAATTGTAATCATGTTATGGTCTAACTCTAGTTTCTTCAAACCAGTAAGAGCTTTAAAGCCATCAATGGGCAGTTCTGCAATAAGATTACTCCCCAGACCAAGATGTTTCAGATTAATACAACCTTGAAATGAATCTTTATGTAGAGAAGAAATTCGATTCTTTCGAAAATGCAGATAATAAAGCGCCTTTGCATCTCTAAAGGATTCAGGAGCAATTTCTTCTATATTATTTTCACACAAAGAAAGTAACTCTAAAGAGGCCAATCGATTGAAATAGGCAGGGGTTATCTCTTGTAACTGATTTTGATCAAGATACAATCGTTTCAAGGAAATAAGAGTATCAAATATTGCTTGAGGAAGCGTTGTGATCAGATTATGTGAGAGCTCAAGAATCTGAAGATTTGCAAGCCCATTGAACGCATTTTTATCAATTGCTTGAATCTGATTATTAATAAGTTTTATATTTTCTAGATTTGGAAAATTTTCAAAAAAACCAGCCGGAAGCAGTGGAATACACTTATCTGAGCATTCATACTCTTTGATTTTGAGACATTGCTTACGAAACTTTCTCTTAAGTTCGTTTTGTATTCTCTGAACTAAAAGATTGGGACTTTTTTTTTGAAGAATTTCAAAATCTTTGATTTGGGATTTTATCAGATTTTCCAGAGTGTATTCGTAGAACTCATCACGCAAATTCTCAAAAAGGATAAAATAGGAATCTGCAGCCAACTTTCAATTACCACTTACTGGAAAATTTAATGATTTCAAATACAAATACAATTGAATATATCAAAGCAAAATTAATGATCAAAAGGGAAAGGCTAATAAGCAACAATTTCCAACGAGAATGTCGTTTTGCTCCATTTTCTTTCTTTTCATTAATTTGAGGCATTTGATACCGCTGCGCAAATGATTGGATGATCATTGGAAAAATAAGTGGAATCGTAGATTTAATATAGTCATTACTAGAGGGAATCGAAAAAGGCACTAGCAAAGTAAGAATCATTAAAATAGTTGTTCCAAACCAACCTATAGCAAATGCTTTCTTTGCACTCTTTTTATTACCTAGCATCTGATAATTTTTACCTAAAAAGTAGCATCCAGCAATAGGACCACCAAATAAAGTACCTATAAAAATTTGCCCTTTTGACCAAAATCGTTTTTTTTCTGTTATTTCCTGATTTATTACTGCTGATTCCATAACACTCCTTATCCTTTCTTCGCATCCTTTTACCATGAAATATCATCAATTTCAAGGAATAGCAGGTGCACTACCAAACACTAAAATATTTTTTTAAATATTTGAATTAATACAATAGCAAGCTCTTACCTATCAAAAGTAAGCGCATCGACTTTTTTCATATTACTTTGATGCATTTCAAAACCTTCCTTATGAGTAAGCTTTTTTGTGATTTCAAACGTTGCTAATGAACAAGCTATGGCTACATTCATCGAGGAAGAAAAGCCGAGCATAGGAATATGCACCGTTTCATCTGAAATATCAAGTAGATCCTGACTTATCCCCACATTTTCAGAACCCAAAATTAAACATACTTTTTCACTTTTTTTAATTGGTAGCTCTTTGATATCTGTACTTGCTGAAGTGATTTCTAAACTTATAATTTTATAACCATCTGCTTTGAGCAATTCGATAACAGCAAATGGGTCTAATATGTAGGAGAAGGACACATATTTTTCTGTTGATCTCGAAGTTTTTCGAATTTTACTATTAGGTGGTATCAAGGATGAACCTGAGAAATAGATTTTTTCGACTCCCATCATATCGGCTACCCTAAACAGGCTCCCAATATTCATTGGAGAGTTAATATTGTGAGCCAGGAAAGAAATAGGATACTTTTTCAAACTTGGATCATGGTGACGATGCTCTAGTTGTATGTTTTTCATGAGCTAATTCTAATCACAAAGATTTAAAGTTTGAAAAAAATTGATGCTATGTAGTTCTAATTTTCTGAATCAGAAAATATTCATAGGAATATTATAGTAACTTCAAATTAGTTGGAATGGATAATTTGAAAAAATTAGATCTTTCTAATTCTTTTAAGTTTAAGTTTTAATGAAAAAAGTTTGTCTTAAACTTTTTTCTTACTTTGCATTTTCATACAGTTTAGCAGAAAGAATAGCTAAGGTAGTGTTCGATTTATTGGAACCTATCATAGTGACATATTTATGCATGGAAATTGCATGAAGAAATTACTTAATAGTTTCCTTGTAAAACATTGAACATAT
>JAJFMG010000175.1 GCA_021772295.1 Chlamydiota bacterium
TTTTTCATGATGGCAATATTATACCACATCAAAATTGCTCAAAATGCAAACAAGAAGCGTCTTGTCTTTTGCAAGGAGAAAGTCTTTGCAAATCGTGCGCTCCAGAGCGCTCATTATGTTTTACAACTGAAGAGTGGCAAACACTTTACGCTCTGACCTATACAACAAAATTTAGTCTTCTTGATGGGTTAGATATAGTTGAAACACTTAAGAGAAAAATTGAAGTATTGTTTAATAACACATAGGATATTGCGAAAGGGGGGACTCGAACCCCCAAGAGGAATAACCCTCACTACCACCTCAAGGTAGCGCGTCTGCCAGTTCCGCCACTTCCGCAAAAAACTTGATAATTTAGACGAGTATCATAATAATATTGTTACCATTTAGCAAGAATTTCCTGATGAAATACCCATTTATAGCTCTTATTTATATCTACCAGAAGTGCATAAGTCCCTTGCTTGGAAATTCATGTCGATTTTATCCGAGCTGCTCGAAGTACTCAATGCAGGCATTTAAGAAGTATGGAGCAATCAAGGGCCTTTATTTAATGGTAAAAAGGCTTGCGAAATGTCACCCTTTTCATAAAGGCGGCGTTGATCCATTGCCTTGAGATTTTTTCTCAGGGTACTTGACACGTAGATGCCGAGTTACAGCCAATGTCTTCACAATCACTGTTTTTACAGTCTCAAACTCTTCGAAAGTAAGTTTACACTCTTGGAACTGCCCATCTTCCATTTTATCTTTTAAAAGGCGATTAACAAGCTTCATAATGGCTTCTTCCGAGACTTCTTCAAGAGATCGGGACGCTGCTTCTATTGTATCGGCAATCATAATAATTGCAGATTCTCTCGATTTTGGTTTGGGGCCAGGGTATTGGAATTGACTCTTATCTACTTTACTCTCGTCTTCATCCATTTGCTGCAACTGCTTGCGATAAAAATAATAAACAAGTGTTGTTCCATGATGCTCTCTGATCACATCGATAAATGTTTTCGGTAGTCCATGCTTACGAGCTAGCATCTCCCCTTCTACAACATGTGCTATAATGACCTGCGCAGATTCAATCGGTGTTAAAAGCTGATGAATATTAAATCCACCCATTTGATTTTCTGTAAAATAGTGAGGATTAAAGAGTTTTCCGATGTCATGATATAGCGTGGAAACTCTGCAAAAGAGTCCATTTGCACCGATGGCTTGCGCTGCAGATTCTGCTAGACTTCCAACAACCAAACAATGTTGATAGGTTCCCGGCGCTTCAATACTTAGTCTTCGAAGCAACTCGTTACTCGGATCCATGTATTCCATCAAAGTAATATCTGTCATTATGTGGAATATAGATTCCAAAATAGGTAAAAGTCCTACAACAAGGATTGCAGTAATTAATAGAAAAGTAAAAGTAGAAGTTAAATCTGAAATTAAAGAAAAATTCCAAAAGGTATTTTGGGCAAAACTATATACGAAAAAAATAGGAATAATGCAGACCCAAACCTTGCTACAAATAACAAATACTTCCTTTCTTTTTTTCAGCTGCCTAGATGCTAAAATTGCAACAAACCCTCCCACTAAATTTACAATTAAAAATCGGCTATGATCAACCGCAAGTGTTAAACCTAAAATAACCGATAAAAAGCATGTAGTAAAAATGGCAATATTTGAGCCCAGCAGAGCGCAGATTAAAATCGCTGTGAAAGGAATAATCAATGGATACATCGCAGAATCCATCAAGTTATTATTTTCCGATAGAAGAAAATACTCTGTAATTTTGGCTAAAATCAAAGTGATGATAACAATAATTGCATACAGTGAGAGTTTTTTTACTGAGCGAAAAAACTCATTTTCTTTGTAGTAAAAATAAAATCCACCGAGGAGCGTAATTAAAGTAGCAAAGAGAATACTTCCCAAAATAGTGAGGGGTTCCCAGAGCATTCTTTTTTCGCCGAGCGATTTTTTCATGGCTTGTAGCAAAGCTACGTGCCTTGGAGTAACGGTTTCCCCTTTATCAATGATTCGACTACCTGCTTGAATCTTGGTAAATTTTTCAGGAATCCCTTCTTCTACGGCTTGCCTAACATCTCTTTGATCTTCTGAGGCTAAAAACATTCCGTAATAGTATTTTTTGAAAAAATCAACAACATATGTTGCAGTCGATTTTTGAAAATTTTTTGTTTTTACAAGAGTTTTGTTTATTGATGACCAGAAAGCTTCTGGCAACTCATTTGTTTTAGTGGCATCCGCAGGCACGTAGCTTACATAATCAGTCGTAGATAGACCAATGGAGTCCATTTTTTTAATTGTTCTAGCATCGGCAAACCTCGAATCCAAAAGAGCATTCTGCACATCATCTGCAGCGTCATACATTTCTTCAAAAGTTACTCCTGGAAGATCCTCTCTCCAATCATGATCACCAATTAACAACTTTTCAAAATCATATCTTTTTTCCCGAATTTCTCTTTGAGAAATTCGATAAATTGGACCAATATCTCGCATAGATTCTTGCTTGAGAAGAACCGTTCTTTCTTCATCAGGAAATTCAAAATCGACTTGGGCTACAATATAGTTTTTGGCAGTAGTATCTACATCAAGAATTTCTACTCTTACTTCTCTAAAATGAAGAAATAGCGAAAGCGCAAAAAGAATAATAAAACCAATTAGAAGTTGCGCACCTCTTTGCCCTTGCGAGAGCCAATTGCGCAAACTACTGATTTTTTTCTCATTACTGTGAGCCATGTAAAAATTCTCCGCTCTTTCAAATTAAGTCTTTTTATTAGATTGTAGCAGAGCATTCTATTTAGACCAAATTAACTCTAACTATAAATGATTTGATGCAAAATCCACTTAAGAATTTTCTCGAAAAGATCCTTTCTTTTATGCTAAAACAAAAGCTAAAGCGTAATTGTTTACAAGGAAGCCCCAATGGAAAAAACTCCCCCGATTTCAAGAAAATACCGCCCAACCACTTTTGCAAAAGTAAAAGAACAACAAGCCATTGTAACTACTTTAAAAAATTCGATTTCTCTTGGAAGAGTCTCCAACGCTTATCTTTTTTCAGGACTTAGAGGAACTGGAAAAACAACACTTGCAAGACTATTTGCAAAATCTCTCAATTGCAAAAATCTGCAAGAGGATGTAGAGCCTTGCAATGCATGCCCTTCCTGCCAAGAAATTACATCTGGAACATCATTAGATGTTTTAGAAATCGACGGCGCTTCAAGTCGTGGTATTGATGACATTCGAAAAATCAATGAAACAGCAATGTATGCTCCCTCATCTGGAAAATATAAAATCTATATTATTGACGAAGTGCATATGCTTACCAAAGAAGCTTTTAATGCGCTTTTAAAAACACTTGAAGAACCTCCCCCGCATGTTAAATTCTTCTTTGCTACAACAGAGCCCAATAAAATCCTTCCAACCGTACTTAGTAGATGTCAAAGACTTGATCTTCAGAGGATTTCAACCAAATCCATTGCAGAGAAGCTTTTGCAGATTACAAAACTTGCAAACACCTCTATAGATCAAGACGCTCTTTCTTATCTTGCTCAAATTGCAGATGGTAGCATGCGAGATGGCGAATCAATGCTCGATCAACTTATCTGCTTTGCAGATGGGAACATTTCTCTTCAAATGATCACCACCTCAATTGGAGCAGCAGACCCTGATTTTTTCTTTTCCCTTCATGATGCCATGGAAAAAGAAGATATCAGTTTTGCTTTTGATGCAGCAGAAAAGCTTTTTACCCTCGGTAAAGACCTCTATTTTTTCATTGAAAATTGCGCTGAGCATTTTCGAAATATCCTTCTATGCTCACTTGGAAAAACAAATATTTTGCTGCTAAGTAAATATCAAGCAATCTCCAGTGCCTATTCACAAGCCCATCTTTTTCGCATACTCGACTACCTTACTTCTTGTTTGGAAAGATTTGCAAAAGCTCCTTTTAAAAAGATCCATTTAGAGATGATTATTCTTCATCTCATCCGATCTAAAAAAAGGCTCGATTTAGAAACAATTACAACAAAACTCCTTGCGCTAGAATCAAAGCTTTCCTCAGATACTATATCGCCTCAACCTGTGCAAGATTTGCCTCCAAAAAATAATGCCGCACCGAATGAAAAACCTACAGAGACGCTTACAAAATCAATTCCACTCGAAACCCTCACTTTTGAACCTAAAAAAGAAAAATCCACTCTAAAGGCGCCAGCTCCAATTCAAAAATCTTCTATACAGATAGAGCCTCCAAAACCAAAAGAACCGATACTTGACTCCGAGCCTAAGAAACCAACAAGCAATATTACTCGAACCCCTATTGATGAAACACTTATGCGTTTTGCAAGTATTGAATTAAATG
Organism: Chlamydiota bacterium; assembly: GCA_021772295.1. GTDB lineage: Bacteria > Chlamydiota > Chlamydiia > Chlamydiales > Simkaniaceae > JAJFMG01. Next base: position 4,346 of record JAJFMG010000175.1, read on the forward strand.
GAAGTCTTACAAATCTCTAGATAAAGTTGCAATTATTACCTATGTGTATTATTCTAAAGCCTTTGATAAAAGGGGGTTATAATGGGATCTGGTTTTTCTAAAATGAAAAAACAAGCAAAGCTTATGGAAGAGCAGCTTGGAAAAATGCAAGAGGAGTTAAAAAATACTGAAGTTATTGGATCTGCTGGCAATGGCCTTGTTACGATAACACTTAGTGGTGATAAAAAAATGAAGTCTATTTCTATCAAAGAAGACTGCGTTGATAAAGATGACATCGAAGGATTGCAAGATTTGATCATGGCAGCTTTTGAAGATGCTTCCTCTAAAGTTGAAGAAAATAGCTCTATGCCCTCTCTTCCGTTTGGATTCTAAAGCTTTTTAAGTTTCTTTTCGATGGAATCAATAGCCTTAGCTGCATGAAATGTATCTAAGGCGTCTTTTGCAAGTTGTTCACACTGCTTTAATGAATATTTAGCAATCATTCTTTTTATAAGTGGAATATTTCTTGGAATCGAAGAAAAAGATCTAATTCCAAGACCAATGAGTATAATCACTGAGACTGGATTCGAAGCCAGATCTCCACAAACAGTTACATCCTGATTTGTTTTACGAGATGCATCTGCAATATTTTGTATTAATGTAAGAACACTTGGATGCATCCATTTGCTCTGATCTCTTGGATCCAATTGAGTACGGTCTGTAGCCAATACATACTGAGTTAGATCATTACTACCAATCGACACAAAATCAACTTCTTTCAAAATTTCATCAATCATAAGAGCTGCTGATGGCACTTCAATCATAGCGCCAATACGGATTTCATTTGCAAGGTTTGCTCTTTTTTCAACGGAATAAATTTTCTGAATACAACTCTTTACAAGTTTAATTTCAGATATATCTGATACCATCGGGATTAAGATAGATACACATGAGCCTGAATGAGAGCAAAGAAGGGCTTTCAACTGGAGCTCTAAAACAGCCGGATTTTTAAGCAAGTATCGAATGCCTCTTTGCCCAAGCGCTGGATTTGCTTCCCCGGTTTCGGCTTTATCTCCACCTGTATCAAAAAGGCGATAAGTAACGCTTATATCATTTGACTGCGTATTAATTTCCCTGTAATTAGCTAGCTGTTTATCAAAGCCTAATGTTTGCAAATCTTTACCTAAGTACAAAAATTCTGTCCTAAGGAGACCAACTTTGCTAATTCCCATTTTTTGCAAGAATGAAAAATCAGGATCTTTTCCCATATTTGCTTGGATATCAATAATTTGACCATCTTTGGTCTGCGCTTTTTTCGAGGCATCTTTTTGGAGTATTTTTTCTAGAAGCTTATGCTCTTTTTGTTTCTTAAGATACGAAAGCTTTGTTTTCTTACTAGGATTAACAATCAGTTTACCATCTATACCATCCAAAATTATATCCCCCCGTAAGGAATCCTTAGAAACATTCGGCATGGATACGCATGTAAGATAGGGAATTCCTTTTGCTTTTGCAATGAGCGCAGCGTGGCAAGTATGCCCCCCTTTAAGAGATAGAAGCGCAAGTACACCGCAAGAAATAGCATCAAGTACATCTGAGGGCTTAAGTTCTTTTGCAAATAGTATCGATCCCTTTGGAAAAATTCGTTTTTGTCTTTTAGGTCTTAAGTTTTCAAGAACTCTCGATTTTACATCTTTTACATCGATGAGCCTTTCTTTTAGATAGGCATCATCGATGCTTGCAAATTGTTTTTCATATTCGCTCATGACAGAGTGAAAAACTGTTTCAGTACTTTTTAATGTTCCTTTGATACGATCAACTACGTTTGTGGTAAGAACCGGATCATCAAGCATTTGAATATGCCCATCTATGATATTGCAAGCATCCTTCGATCCACCTACTTCTAGATTTTTCTGCAGTTGTTTTAAATCGCCTTTAGAGGAGGTTACAGCCGCCTTATATCTACCAATTTCTGCGTCAACTTCCCCTGAATCAATAGATTTTTCACTATCGGGCACCCAGTTTCGTTCAATTAAAAAATGAGCTATTCCGATTGCAATACCAGAACATACACTGACACCTGAATACTCTTTTTCTTCGCTACTGCCTTTCATCTAAAACAGTTTCCTCAAATTGATTTTCAAATGCGCCTCTTAAAACTTCAAGCGTTTCCTCTGCATCAACACCTTCGATAATCAGATCAATCGCAGAATCTTGTTTAACGGAAAGAACAAGAAGACTCATCACAGATCTTGCATCCACAGTTTGACCATTAAAACTTATAAAAACAGATGAGGTATAGTTTTGAAGCAGTTTTGCAATTTGAGAGGCTGGCCTAATATGGAGCCCCAAAGGATTTGTTACATAAACTGTGTGAGTGAGTTTCAATTCATTTCCCTCCTTATTTCTTCGCGATTCAATCTATTGTAGCTGCTATCGAATTAATTCAAAATCAACTCGCATCATTTTAGGTTCAAATTTGCTAAAAGAGCAATTTTGCGGGATAAGATAACTCTTCCCCGTTTGATGAGCAAGAAATTTTGTTCCATCATTTGGGCTCATTTTCAAAGTTCATAATCTTTTACAACAAAGATACCCTACAACAATTATTAAATAAATATTTATATTAATAATAAAATTTGATATTTATTAATTATAAATCAGAAAATAATTAAATTACTGAAAACAAACATGATAGATAATCAAAAAAACAAAGTAATTGTCATCGGAGGCGGATTTGGAGGCTTAAACGTAGTCTCAACTCTTCGAAAATCCTCAAAAGATGTTCTGCTTATCGATAAGAAGAACCACCACCTATTTCAACCATTACTTTACCAAGTTGCAAGTGCCGCTCTTTCACCTGCTGATATAGCAACTTCACTTCGAGAAATCTTTCGTTCATGTAAAAATGTAACTGTGATGATGGGAGATGTAGTTCACATCGACAAAAGCAAAAAAGAAATCACACTTAAAGATGGAGCAAAAGAGAGCTACGATTATCTAGTTATTGGAATTGGAGCTCGCCACTCTTATTTTGGAAAAGATGAGTGGGAACAATTTGCACCAGGTCTAAAAACTCTTAGAGATGCTCTTACCATTCGTGAAAAAGTCTTACTTTCGTTTGAGACAGCAGAACGACTTGATGATCCAATGGAAATTGAAAAGTATCTGAACTTCGTTGTAATTGGTGGTGGTCCAACAGGTGTTGAAATGGCTGGGGCCATTGCAGAAATTGCACATAAGACACTTTTTAAGAACTTCCGAAAGATACATCCTGAAAACTCAAAAATTTATCTGATTGAAGGTGCTGACCGAGTTTTACCCCCTTTTCCAAATTCGCTTTCAAAAAGAGCAAAAAAAGACCTAGAAAAGATGGGCGTAGAAGTAATTACAAATAAAATCGTAACGAATGTCACCGCTGAGGGAATTGAAATTGGCGAGGAAAAAATCCAGGCAAAGAACATTATTTGGGCCGCGGGAAATCAAGTATCTCCTCTTTTAGAAGATTTGCAAGTTGAAAGAGACCGTCAAGGCCGAGTCATTGTTGAAAAAGATCTTTCTATTCCTGGCAACCCCGAAATTTTTGTTATAGGTGATGCTGCCCATTTAAAATCCAAAAAAGGACCTCTTCCAGGTATTGCTCCTGTTGCCATACAAATGGCTGGATATGTGGGAAAAGTAATCAAAAAAGACATCCCCAAAGAAAAAAGGAAACCTTTTCGCTATTTTGACAAAGGATCACTTGCAACAATTGGAACCGGGAAAGCTGTTGGATTTATGGGAAAGTTAAGACTCACAGGTCTTATAGCCTGGCTTGGGTGGGGATTGATTCACGTGGCATACCTTATTGGTTACCGAAATCGCTTTACTGTAATGCTAAATTGGGTCTTCCACTATGTAACTGGCATCAGAGGCGCTAGACTTGTCTATAAATCCATCGATGAAGAACTTCCAAAAAAAGACCCTTCCTCAAAATAATAGCGCAAATAAAATCATTTTTCATTTTGGTGTCGTTCTCTGCTACACTCCAAAGCCCATCAAAAATATATATCGGTTATTAGCCCTGCTTTTTACAATTTCAGCAAAAAGAATTTGCGACTTTGCCTCTTATCTTCGCAAGTATCCAGCACTTCAGGGTGGGCTTTGTCTGCTAATCGGCGCTCTTATAAACTATGAGATGAGCTTAATCCTCATCATCATGGCTCTTCTATTTATCTTTACGCATTTTTGTCTCAATAATGTCTCAAGACGTCAAAAGATTCTCTTTGCCATAAGAAACTTTATGCTCATTGTCGCCATGTTTGTTTTTACAAAATACTTTGCTCCAATGCCAGAATTTACAATCCCTGCATTTGGCAAAGCTCACTTTAGTTTGGAAAATTTCAAACAAAGCAACTCCCCATTCCATACAAGCTATCAATTCCAAGGCATAATTGCTAAACTTGAGCAAAATAATGGGGAAATTCATCGAAATCTTCCCATTACACTTTCCTTTTCTAAAAAAAACATGCCAGAAATTACAAGTGAGTATTTACTAACAGGCCTAACTCTTCGCTCTATTCAAAGTCATAGATACTTTATAGAAAAAGGTGCTGATTTTAAATGCATTCCTAAAAAAAATTTCACCAACCTTCCTAAATTAAGGACCCATCTTAAAAAGAGAATCAAGGACTATATCTATAAAATGTATCCATCCAAAGAAGTGGCTGCATTTTTATCAGGTATTGCTACTGGAAATACGGAGAATCTACATCTCAAATTCCATTTTTCTAAGACAGGCCTCTCTCACCTGCTTGCAATTTCAGGATTTCATTTTGCGTTGCTATCTGTTTTCATCTCTCTTATTTTTAGATTTTTTGTACCCACTAGAGTTGAAGCTTTGCTTCAGATTACGTTGCTCGGGACCTACTATTTATTGATTGGTTTTTCTCCCTCAGTTTCAAGAGCCTTTATAGCAGTCGCTATTTTCTATATTGGGATGTTTTTGAAAAAAACGACATCTGCCAAGAATGTGTTTGGGGTAGCACTTTTTTTTCCACTACTTATGAGACCATCGATCGTATTTCATATTGGGTTTCAGTTAAGTTTCGCCGCAACGTTTGGGATCATAGCTTTTTACTCTAAATGTAATCACTTCCTAGAGCGTTTTTTTATTAAGAGGAAAATAGATGACCTTTTTCCAATTCGATGGCAAAAAGGGTCAACTGCCATCATCTCATCACTTTTCAGGAAAGCTTTGGCTCTAAGCCTTGCCATCAATCTCACTACAGCGCCTATTTTACTTTTCCATTTCCAAAGTATTCCTCTTTTGTCTGTTCTTTATAACCTCTTTTTCCCAGCTCTGATTGGACTCTTTTTATTTGTATTTCTCTTTGGATCGGTGCTTTGTTTTATTCCTCCGCTATCTTTATTGATACATATGTATAATGACAAAATTATAGCAACACTCCTAGATTTTGTGACTTTCCGACCAAGAATGCTCGAATATTATTTATTTTGCCCATCTTTTTTCAAAGAATTCTTATATGTATATTTTATAATTCTTATATTTTGCGATGCAAAGAAGTCGGATACTATTCTTTTTTCTGTAGGGAAAACAAAAAATTTGTTTAATAAGGAAGAAAAGATAAATGCGCCATAAGCTTTTTACCTCTTCTTCACGATATTTTTATACTTATAAGTTGAAAAATTTCTAAACCAAGTGTTGGCTTAATGTCTTCTGGGTCCAATTTCTCGAAGATTTCTATAGGAAGGCTTTATTTTTTTCTATCAATTAAAAAAGAAAAGGAGGACTGTAGTTTCCAATAAATAAAACTTGACTTGGTTCGTTTTTATTAACCATTTCCTCTATTATTGATTGAAACAAACGCTGTCCATCATTCTCTAAAACTACTACTTCAAAATTGTGATCCGAAGATGAATCCAAAGAGAATTCAGAATCCAAAAATGTAGCTATCTGGTCAAAAGTTCTACTAATCAGTGTCTCATGATCTAATTGGCGATTATGACTCAAATAAGCACCGACCCCAAGTATAGAAACAAAAATTGCTTCGGTTATAAGAACTGAAACTAGCAATGGTATTTCTAAAATAGCGCAAGCAGCGAAATATGGAATGGCCATTATAAGAGCGGCTTCTAACGCTACAAATGTATGTGCTTTGAAAGCTGAAGTCGATTCTTCACTTGAAGTCATCGGAATAGCATCTTTAAAAAATTCAAATTGATGCTTACCTGGATCATAAGTAAGGCATGTATACTCAAGATGTTTTGGACAAGCAAGGTTTTTAACGCAACTGGAAGTAATAGTGTTTTGAGGGTGCATTGGGATAACACGAACTTCTGGATAATAACTTGGCGGCTTGGCTTGTACAGACATTGAATTTGACATTTGAAACCTTAATATAAAACAGTTTAATTTATACAAGACTATAATGACATCGATATTTAAATGCAATTAATTCCAAACAAGGAAGAAAAAATAATAAACAATGAAAAATGATTATATTCAAAATAATTAATTTTTTTTAATTAAAAAAATCTCATCTTGTTATGAATTAAAGGCATAATAGCAGCTGCTAGATAAGTTAAATCTGAATGACATAAAACAAAAATGTAATTGCACCAAAAAGATATGCTCTATTTTTAATCTTGAAAATCCTCGCAAGTATTGCTTTGTACATTCAAGAAGAGATTTGAAGTTGTATTATAGAACAAGATGGTCCTGATGGCCACTAGGTAAATCAATAGGAATTTAAGCTTAGGCTGATTGATAAAAACCAAGAAATCTTCCAATATTAGAAAAAACTCGCGCAATCTGTGTTTCTTTTGGGTTTGTGCTTTGGTATCTTTTTAATACATATTTGTAATAGTAAAACCATTGCAACATTTCTAGATCTTATTTCTTTCCAGGCAGGAATACTCAAATATTATTTATTTTAGCTGTCTTTTTCAAAGTATTTCTATGTGTCTACTTTATACTTCTAGTATTTTTTGATATGCCTATCGCAATTGAAAAGTCTTTGATCCAATACCGATGCACATTCTATGTTAAATAATGAATTATCCGATTCACCTGTTAGAATAGATATCACTAAGAAAAATACAATTAATATAATTAAATAAAAAAAATTTTTTTTTTTGATTAAAAATCACACCCATCCTAAAATAAACATCCTTAAAAAAGGAAAAAAATCATGAGAAGTTTTGCGCTAATCCTAATATTTATTTTAATTGGCTTGTTAGGACTTAAAATTTCTGGAAAGTCAATTACATTTTCTTTAACAAATAATCATGACTTTGAAAAAACAACGGTCTCTATTACGAATAATAGCAATCACAACTTCGTCGTTACAAATGAAATTGAACAAAAAAATCTCTCTCCAAACGAAAGTCACATTTTTTTCTTAGAAAAAGGAAAAAAAATGTTTGTAGGACACAACATTATCTTCGCATATCTTGAAACGGGACTTTTGGATTGTGAAAAAGACACATTTGGGCAAGTAACAGGCATAGGCAGACCCTCTTTCAAAAGAAATAACGTGCCCAGTGATATTGAGTTTGCTTTTATTATTGCTCCACCTGGAAAAGGTGATCGCGATAATAGCCGCTTAGCAACCCCAGAAGAAATTAAATCTATACATCCAAAAATCAGAAAAATCCTAGGTTTGCATAAATAGAGATTATAGCAATATAATATGGTTTAGTTTCCACGAGTAGATATTTCGATTGGCTAGAAAGTCGAAATTTTCTATCATTGATAGCACCTATGGCGGTCGTAGCTCAGTTGGTAGAGCACCGGATTGTGATTCCGGTTGTCGCGGGTTCAAGCCCCGTCGATCGCCCTTCTTGATTCTCATATAGATTTTTCAGTTTATTATTGCTAAACGCCTCTTTTCTATGGTATGGATAGAGTAGAAAAACTATTTTTATTCTCCTATGAAAAAAGACAAATGCATACAGTCTGAGACGAAAAAAGGGCTTCCTCATGAAGCCAAAGGGCTTTTCATCTTAACTGGAAGTCTAATTCTACTACTCTCCCTAATCAGTTTTCAAAATGGAACAGTGCAAGCAAATTACTTAGGTCTTATTGGCTACTCTCTTGCAATTGGTCTTGAATATCTTTTTGGCTATGGAGTTTACCTTTTTATAGGTTTTTTTGTTTGGCTTGGATGGAAACTCGTTTATGCTGATATGCCGAAAAATATCATCCAAAAAGGGATTTATTTCTCTTTGTTCTCACTATGTCTATGCATGTTATTTAATCTATATGCAGATACAAATATCTTACAAAACCCCATTATTCAATCTCATATCTTTTCAACAACATCTTTGACACCTTATGGACATGAAACAGTGAGATACTATCTGGGTGGCGCTCCACTGTATCACTTATATAAAGATTTACCCTTTGTCAATTTACGAGGACTTCTTAGCAACATTGGAGTTGGTTTAATTTTTTCATTCGGCGCAACGGTTACTTTTTTACTTTTTGTTGAGTTGAAAATCAAAACAATTGTCTCTGCATTGAAATCATTTTTCGTTCACATCAATACATCTTTTATCAAGTTTCTACGCTTAATAAAAGCAAAACGAAATAAAAAAAGAGTAACACCCATAGTTGAATCGCATCCAAGGTTTAGACGTAAACAAACAATTGAAGCCAAACCTATACCCGTATCAACTCTCAATGAGCTTCTTCATACTCAAGAAGCTGATGATCTAACTAAGGAGCCTCTTCAGGAAGAAGAGGTCTCGTTTAATGAGGATCAAATTCATATAGCTAAAGAGGAAGAGTTCAAACTCAAAGAAAAAAAAGCATACGCCTCCGAAAAGAAAACAGTATCCGTCGAGTATAAAAAATATAAATTACCCTCTTATATGAACCTCTCAACTGCTAAGCAAGTAGATCAACCTACTTTGAAAAGAGATTTGCAAAGACAGGCTGCTATTTTAGAAGAAACTCTTCAAAGCTTTGGTATTGAAGCGAAAGTTGGCCAAATTAACTGCGGCCCAACGATTACATCATTTGAGGTGCATCCTCCCGTTGGTGTAAAAGTACAAAAAATCAAAGTTTTAGAAAATGATATCGCATTGAACCTACAAGCTAAAACTATTCGTATCATAGCCCCCATTCCTGGTAAAGCGGCTGTAGGAATTGAAATTCCCTCTTTATATCCACAAGCTGTTGGATTTAAGGAGATGCTTACCAAGTATTTGCGCTCTGAAAAACGATTAGAGATTCCCATTTTTCTTGGAAAAACGGTGAGTGGTGATGATGTCGTATGTGATCTTACCAAAATGCCTCACTGCATTATTGCGGGAGCGACGGGCTCTGGTAAATCTGTCTGCATTAATTCCATTGTATTATCTATTTTAATGACAGCGCGCCCTGATGAAGTAAAGCTCCTTTTAATTGATCCTAAAAAAGTAGAACTCAGTGGCTATACAAGACTTCCTCATATGATTGCACCCGTTATTACGGAAGCGCATGGATCATATGCAGCGCTGCAGTGGCTTGTAAAAGAAATGCAAAGGCGCTATGAGCTATTAAAGTACTTAGGGCTTCGCAATATTAAGTCTTTCAACAACCGAAAGAAAGATCAGTTAATGGAGAATGCCCATCATGAAGAAATTCCAGAAAAAATGTCCTACATTGTTGCAATCATTGATGAATTTGCAGATTTAATGATGGCATCAAGCTCTGATTTAGAAACACCGATAGCAAGAATTGCACAAATGGCAAGAGCTGTTGGAATTCATCTGATCTTAGCAACACAAAGACCCTCTCGGGAAGTAATAACAGGTCTTATCAAAGCGAACTTTCCTTGCCGCATTTCATTTAAAGTATCAAGTCGTGTGAACTCTCAAATCATTCTTGATGAAAACGGTGCGGAGACATTGCTTGGAAACGGAGATTTGTTATTTTTACCTCCTGGTACATCCTCCCTTGTTAGAGCGCAGGGTGCATTTATATCAGATGAAGATATCAACCGAGTCATTGGAAAAATTTCCATGCAAGCGAGTCCGAACTATTTAATTGAATCATTCGATAACATGGCTTTTGAAGATGCATCTAATGCTTCTAAACCAAGAGACGATCTTTTTGAAAAAGCTCTTCTCATGGTTGCGAACTCTAAAAACGCATCAACAACGTTTTTACAAAGAAAATTAAAAATTGGCTATGCAAGAGCCGCCTCTCTTATGGATGAACTTGAAGAGCGCAATATTATTGGCCCTCAAGAGGGAAGTAAACCTCGCCAAGTTTATCAAGAAAATGCACTTGCTGCTAAACTTGCCCTTGAGAAAAATGAATACTAAAGAGTGATTATGCTAAAACCAAAACTTCTTCTTGCTGATCATTCTATTGAAATCTTACAAACAATCACAAACGCACAACTTGCAACCAAATATCAAATTGAAGCCGTTCGAACAGGACCCGATTGCCTTTCTAAAATACATGAGTACAAGCCAGATCTAATCTATATGGATATGATGCTTCCTCAGATGCATTCCATAGAAATCCTAAAAAAAATCAAAGCAAATCCAGAGCTTAGCAAGACTGGTGTAATCATCGGATCATTTCAGATGATGATCCAAAACTACCACTCGGCAATTGATAACGGCGCAAATTACTTTTTAGAAAAACCCTTTGATCCAGATTTCTTTTTTTCTCTAGTAGAAAAATTTTTTCAAGGCTCTTTAGAGTCGCAGCCATTTGCCTTGCACCACGCTTCTGAATCTGACATCCTAAGTTGCTACAACCCCATTGCATCGACACATAGCTCCTATATCAGATTTTGGGGAACAAGAGGCTCTAACCCAGTTTCTGGACCAGAATATGTAAAACATGGCGGCAACACCTGTTCACTTGAAGTCACCTATGAAGGAGAGACCATAATTATCGATGCAGGCACTGGAATTAGACAGCTCGGTGAAACTCTCGACGGTAAAGATAAAATTAATCTCTTTATCGGGCACACTCATTGGGATCATATTACCGGAATACCTTTTTTTAATCCCCTCTATCAAAAAAACTGTGATGTAACGATTTGGTCACCTGTTGGATTTGAACAAAGCACAAAAAAGCTTTTTTCCAATATGCTTGCGTATGCTTATTTTCCAGTAAGGCTCGATGAGATGCATTCCAAGCTATCCTTTAAAGAGCTCCGAGACTCTAAAGCTATCCATATTGGAAAAATCACCATTGAAACGCACTACACCAATCATCCAGGCCCAACTTTTGGG
>JAJFMG010000176.1 GCA_021772295.1 Chlamydiota bacterium
TGGAATAGGGGGAATGTAAAAGATACTTGAGCTGTAAAGTCATAGCCATCATTAATTCCATTTCCATAATAGGTTCGACCAAAGTCTAAGTCGCCTGTCACGACAGGATATCTTTTTCTCTCAGCTAGCAATATTTCTGATTCTTTGGAGCGGATGTTGGCTTCCTCGGCCAGTAAGTCTGGTCTATTATCTATAGCTAGGTGGATGAGTTTTTCGATTTCTTCCACTTCAAATGTAACAGTTTTTTTAGGATAGCTTTCAATATTGATCTCTTCGTCTGCAAAGACACCAAGATCACTTAGCAATTTGGTATAACTATTAGAGAGTTGTTTTTTCTTATTAACAACGCGAAGTTTTTGTTTAAGAAGCTGCGTTGTAGCTTGTACTTTATCTGCGATGTTTGCAACGCCGTAGCTAAGTTTTTCTAAAACAGCGTTGAGAGTTACTTCTGCATTATATACATCTTCATTAGCAGCTTCAAGTTGCGCTATGGCATCTAGGTAGTTATAGTAGTCATTCATGATTTGCGTCATCGTTGTTTGGATTTCTCGGTTATGTGTCCAATCTGCGTTGTATAATGTTTGAAGTGCAGCCTCAGACGAGGCTCTTGTTTGTCCAAAATCTAAAATAATATAAGAAAGAGATATCTCTCCATTTACTAAAGTTTCATAAATGACACTACGATTAGTAGAGGTGTATTCCTCTCCACGCTCTCTTGTATAGCCCCCATCTAGATCTGCTAAAATAAAATTGTTTTTAAGAGACTGGCCGTACTCTGCAGATGCTACCCGAGCGTGAGACCAGGATGCTTTTGTTTTCGGATTGCGAAGCAGAGTAATGTCGATTAATTCACCAAGTGTGAGAGGTTGCTCTTTGGATAAATATGAAAAGTCTTCTTCTGCTGTAATAATGCGTGTAGCAGCCTTTTGCGTGGGCACCCAAATTGAATGAGAATTTTTTGGTGCAAGAGCATATGGATGTCTTGCATCGCGAATCGTTTGGCAACTATATAGGAAAAATAGCAAAGATATACAAGTTACAACTCTCAAAACAATATCTATTGGTTTAAATAAAGGTCCAATTTTATTAGTAATAAAATTGGATTTTTAAAGCGATATAAAATTAGCCAAGTTTTTTAAGTAATTGCTTCTTGACAATTTGAGGAGAAGCTGTGCCTTTGCAAAGTTTCATCACCTGCCCAAAGAGGTGGTGGAGGGCCTTGTCCTTTCCAGCTTTATAATCTTCGATGGATTGAGGGAATTTCGAAAGAACTTCATCGATCAGAGGATCGATTAGGGAAGCGTCTGACATTGGCACAAAATCAGGATTTTCTTGGATGAATTTTTCAGGAGCTTTTCCAGGGTTTTCTACCATTAGATTTGCGATGCTTTTAGCAATTTTTCCAGTAATTGTTCCCTTTTCAATTAAATTGACAAGGGATGCGATCTGCGTTGCTAATATACCCGATTTTGGCAGGGTTTTACCTGTATCTTTCATTCTGCCAACAAATTCTACCGATATCCAATTGCAAAGCGCTTTAGGGTTAGAACACGATTTTAGAGCCTTTTCAAAATAATCAGATAAAGCTTTGTCATTAATTAAAATGGAGGCTGAATACACGGTAAGTTTTAACACATCAATATAGCGAACAAATCTTTCATGAGGAAGTTCTGGTAGATTACTTGCTATGGATTCAATCGTTTTATTAGAAAGAATAATCGGTGGAAGATCTGGCTCTGGAAAATATCGATAATCTTTAGCAGTTTCTTTGGATCGCATCGAGACCGTTTCTCTTTTTTCCACATCGAAACGAAACGTTGCAGGCTTAATGACATCGTCTGGGTTTTCTTTAGGCCTTGATACATACTCTCTGATTTGTCTTTTAATTTCAGATTCAATGGCAAGTCCCATGTTTGTAAAGGAATTGAGATTTTTAATCTCAATTTTATTGCGAAGCTCTGTTTCCCCTTTTTTTCGAACGGAGATATTTACATCCATTCGAAAGGAGCCTTCTTCCATATTACAATTAGAGGCATCGATGTATTCTAAAATAGCTTTGACAGCGCTTGCGTAGGCGATAGCGTCTTTTGGAGAGTGCATACAAGGCGTTGATACAATTTCGAGTAAGGGAGCGCCAGCTCTATTATAGTCAACCCCTGAAAAAGAGCTGAAGTGTTTAAGCATTCCAGCGTCATCTTCTAAATGGGCGTGTTCAATGTGAAATGTTTTTGTCTTTCCATCCACATCTGCTTCTACTTTTCCACCAATTACAATGGGTTCATAAAACTGTGTAATTTGAAAGTTTCTTGGGCTATCGGGGTAGAAGTAGGATTTGCGATCAAACGAGCTTTTATTGGCAATTTGAGCGCCGACAGCGCAACCAAACATAACTGCTTTTTTGACAGCTTCCTTATTTAAGACAGGAAGCGCTCCAATTTGCGCCGTACTTACTACGCCAATATTTGTATTGGGCTCATCTCCAAATCGATTGGCAGAGGAGCAAAAAATCTTAGACCTAGTATTCAGTTGGGCATGAATTTCTAGGCCAATGGTAGGCTCCCAGTTTTCATAGAGCGTATCAGACATAGATATTACCTTTCCTTGTCAAAGTTTGGAGGAAATAGAGGTAGTTTTAATTCTTTTTCCAAATGATGCGCAAATCGAAGTACACGGGCGTCTTCTTTTCTTGGTCCCATAATCTGAATGCCAAGGGGCATACCTGACATATCAAGCCCACTTGGAATGGATATAGCAGGAATGCCCGCCATGTTTGCGCAAATGGTGTACAAATCTTGTTGATACATCGAAAGAGGGTCTTTAATCGAATTGAGATCAAATGCAGAATGTTGCGTTGTCGGCATTGCAATTACATCACAAGTTTCAAAGGCTTTATTCATATCGCGAACGATGAGTGTTCTCACTTTTTGCGCTTTTTTATAATAGGCATCCTGAAATCCAGAGGATAGAACAAAAGTCCCAAGCATTACTCGTTGTTTGACTTCTGATCCAAAACCTTCTTTGCGAGAAAGAGTATAAATTTCATCGAGATTTTTAGCTTCTTTGGATCTAAGTCCATAACGAATGCCATCAAATCTAGCTAAGTTTGTTGAGGCTTCCGCGCTTGCAATAATATAATAAATGGGAACGGAGTATTTAAGTTTATTTAATTTGATTTCTTGGATATTTGCTCCAAGGGATTCATAGGTCTCTAAAGCTTTATTAAAAACCGCGCGCTCTTTTTCAGGCATGCTTTCTAAAAAATGCCACGGGATGCCAATGGTTTTTCCTTGGATAGAGGTAGAAAGTTCGTCGAGATAAGGCTCTTTAGCAAGATCAAGTGATGTTGCATCATGTTTACAATGTTGACCAAGAACCTCCATTGTAAGAGCGATGTCTTCTACGTTATTTGCAAAAGGACCAATTTGATCAAGAGAAGAGGCAAAAGCTACAAGACCATATCTAGAAACCCTACCATAGGTAGGTTTAAAGCCGTAGGTTCCCGTAAATGCTGCT
>JAJFMG010000177.1 GCA_021772295.1 Chlamydiota bacterium
TCAATGCCGTTATGTACCATTTTTACATAATGACCTGCTCCGCCATCACCTACCCAATCGCAACAAGGCTCCCCTTCTTTTGATTTGGCAGAAATCCCTTGGAAAATATCTTTAACAGCCGGCCATGCGTCTTTATTTCCACCTGGCATAATAGATGGTCCATGTCTCGCACCTTCTTCTCCACCTGAAATTCCAGCTCCCATAAAAAGAATGCCTTTGTCCTTAAGAGTGGCATACCTTCGTTCCGTATCTGGAAAATGAGAATTTCCACCATCAATTATAATGTCACCTTTTTCTAAAAAAGGTAGACACTCTTCGATTAATGCATCAACCGCGTCTCCAGCCCGTACCATAAACATCACTTTACGAGGTCTTTTAAGTGTTGCAAAGAATTCTTTTAGAGAATGAGATCCAACTACATTTGTCCCTTTTGCAGGTCCATCTAGGAATGCATCCACTTTAGCAACTGTTCGATTAAATACAGCTACAGTGTGTCCATGATCGTTCATATTTAATACAAGATTTTGTCCCATTACTGCCAAGCCTATGAGTCCAATATCTGCTACTGCATCCGTCATGTTATCCTCCAGATAATCCTTGAGTCAAAGAGCGATTCTCGCTACAATTTTCTAAGTATGTCCTCGTAGCTCAGCTGGATAGAGCAATTGCCTCCTAAGCAATAGGTCGTGTGTTCGAATCACGCCGAGGACAATTTTGGAAAGTACTATTCTCCAAAGTATTTATTTACCCCTTCTGCAACACCTCTAGCAATCTTGTCGAGATATTTTTGATTAGTGAGCAACTTTTTTTCATCCTTATTTGTTAAAAAACCACCTTCTACTAGAATCGCCGGCATATTCGTCTCACGAATCACATGAAAGTTTCCAGGTTTCACACCTCTTGAAGAAGCTCCAGTTGCACTTAAAAGATTAGATAAAACATCTTTAGCAACTTTTTTTGAAGATGTGGCTCTCCATCGATTGCGCGATTCAAAATAATACACTTCGATTCCAGCTGCATCTGGTGATGGCGCTGAGTTAAAATGAAGACTTACAAAAAGATGACTTTTCGTTTTATTTGCGATCTCAGCTCTTTGTTTTAAGGGAATAAACACATCTCGACTTCTTGTTAGAAGCACTTTATATCCCATATCACTTAAATGTTTTTTAGTGAGGATCGCAGTCGCAAGTGCAATATTTTTTTCATTACATTGCTTAGAATTAGTTCCTAAGTCATAACCACCATGACCTGGATCTAATACAATTAAATGTTCTTTAGGAGTAGGTCTTGGCATACTCACTTGGATAGGAGCCATTGCTGTTTGCGATTTATGAGAACTACAGGAAGACAGTGTCAAATAACATATTCCAACAAATGCAATCGCAAGTTTAGAAAATTTCATATTGCTCGGCCCCGCTTTTGTTGGCTTTTTCATTGGTTTCCTCATCTATCTTTTCTATTTCTTCTTTGTCATCGAAGGGATAATATTGATTATTAATTAACTGAGTAGCTTCATGACCTTTTCCAGCAACAAGAACTACATCGTTTGGTAACGCCATCTGCATGGCAGATCGGATTGCCTTTCTTCTATCTATTTCAATACTATATCCATTTTTCTCATTAAAACCTAAAGCGATTTCTTCACATATTTTTGTAGGATCTTCACTTCTTGGATTATCTGAGGTAATGATTGCAAAATCAGCAAAAAAAGAGGCCACTTTCCCCATGCGAGCTCTTTTTTCTTTGTCTCTATCACCACCTGCTCCAAAGACAACATACAATTTACCTTCAGCATGATTCTTTAAAGTCTGTAGTACATTCTCAAGAGCGTTATGAGTATGAGCGTAATCTACAAATATATGTATCCCCTTTGCGCTTTTTACTTTTTCCAATCGGCCTGGAATAGAGGAAAAACTCTGTATTTTTTTCTCTATTACATCCATTTCCATTCCATATGCTAAGCAACTTGCAATTGCAGCTAAAACGTTATAAACATTGAATTTACCTACAAGTGGTGAAAACAAGTTTTTTTCTGATCCGAAGTATTTACAATCAAACTTTGTACCAGACATCGAATACTCAATATTTGTAGCTCTAATGTCAGCATCATTGTCTATTCCGTAAGTAATTTTGCGTAGTGAATCAACATTTATTTTTTGCCCATATACACAATCTTGATTAACAATTGCGGTTTTCCGATATTTTTTTTTAGATACAAATTGACTCATTTGAGCAAACAATTTTTGTTTGCTCTTGGCATACTCTTCCATTGAAGAGTGATAATCAAGATGCTCAGCTGTTAGATTCGTAAAAATTCCAATATCAAAATCAATCAGTGAAACTCTATTTTGAGATAACGCGTGGGATGATACTTCCATGACACATACATCCAACTCTTTATTCACCATTTCACGAAGCAGCTTCTGATTGGTAAGCAAGTCAGGTGTTGTAAGGGTTGCTGGATATTGCTTTTCACCTATTTGATAAAGAATGGTTCCAAGAAGTCCTTGTTTTTTTTTAGGGCTTGATAGCATATGATGCAATAGATAACTTGTGGTTGTTTTTCCATTTGTACCTGTAACTCCAATCGTAAAAAGATCTTTGGAGGGATCTTTATAATATGTGGAAGAGAGAAGTTTTTCAGCGGAAGAAATATCCTTAACTACCACTTGCGTTACCCCTTTTAAAAACGGGTTAAGCCTTTCAAGTATTATAGCTGAAGCTCCCGTTTGGATTGCTTCCTGTATGTTTGAGAGCAAACTTGAAGAGCCTTTTCTAGCAATGAATACATTTCCCGGAAGACATAGTTTAGAGTGAGAACAAATACCCGTAATTACAACGTCTTTAGATCCCTTGCATTCGATTACATCAATATCTTTTAATAGTCGCCTAAGTTTCATCTTCTTATATGTAAGTTTCTAAGCATTCTACCTTGGCATAAGTTTCTAAATTGAGCAAGTTCAATGTCTGTATTGTAGGACTGAAATATCCATGAAATAATAAGATTCGAACTTCTTCCACTTTTACCTTCGTCAGCTCCTCATTTGAATTGAATTTAAATATGATTGAAGAACTCATATCCTAAGTATAATTTTTGAAAAAACAAATTGTTTTCCAAAAATAAAATAGTAATTCTATTTAATTGATAATATAATCGATTACCGATTCCAATACCGAAAGAGCTCTTCTAATTCTTTGGTTTCTAAGTAATAGTCTGCTTTCTCTGGATTAAATCTTGGATCTCCTATGGGATATCCGTGAGGATCATCTGGTGTTTCTCCAAGAAACTGAAGAGTTCTTGTCATAATTTGTCGAAATACGGGGCCAGCACAATTTCCACCAAGGTGAGCTTTTCCAACCCCTGGAATATAGCGATATTTGGGTTCATCAATCACAGCTAAACATATATATTTAGGTTTTCCAGCTGGTACAAAACCCACGTAGCTTGAAATATGATTACGATGAGAATATTTACCATCTACAATTTTTTCAGAGGAACTTGATTTTCCACCCTCCGTGAATCCGTAGATATCCGCTTTTGAAAAACGAGATTTAGTTACAAATTTCATTGCATCTCGAACTCTTTTGCAGTGTTTTTCATCCAGAACTTTATTTCTAATAATTCCAGTATCTGTTGTTGATCCGTCTGGTTTTACAACTTTTTGAATAAAATGGGGTTTAATCTGATACCCACCATTTGCTAAAATGGAATGCGCAGTAATTACTTGCATACTATTTACAAGTATATTGTATCCAATAGCAAGAGAATACGTAGTGGGCGTTGACCATTGCAACTTCCCACTTTTATATCTTTTACCAGGAGTTGGCAAGAACCCAGATGATTCTGATGGAAAGTTAATCCCAGTTCTTTTTCCAAATCCAAATACTTCGTGTAATTTTTCTCGATACCAATCGACGCCTAAAGCATCCACAATTCTTTTGGTAAGTGTTGCCATATATATATTTGAAGATTTTTGAATTGCCATATTCAGATTGATTTTCTTGCTGTAAGAAATATCTCTAATGGGACGAGTTCTTCCTGGAAAGTGGCCATCCGAGCAATCAATGAATTCATCTGGATCAAATATTGGCGCTTTTCCAAGCGCTGCTAACTCATCATTTGCAAGCAATGCAATTGCAACCGTAATGGGTTTCATAGTAGATCCCATCTCGTAAGCATCTGTAATAGCTTTAAGTTTCGTATGCTCTAAAAGATCAGGATCATTGTAATACTTTTTATATTTGGAAGGATCAAGACATGGATATTGCGCTAGTGCTAAAATCTCTCCAGTATGAGGATCCATTACAATTGCCCACCCAGATTTTGCGTAGGCCTTTTTTACCCCTTGCTCTATTTCTTCTTCAGCAATGGCTTGTAGATACTGATTTATAGTTAGATATACATCGCAACCGTTAATAGGTTCTTTAAGATTTTGATGAGGCTCAAAGGGATACTTAGGAGAGCGAATCAGTCGCTTTTTTCCTGGTACTCCCTCTAAGACATCTTGAAAAACATGCTCTAAACCACCCGTTGGTATACTTTGATTGGTTGTCGCATCTGGATCATCGCGAATTGTATGCAGAAGAGACCCAAGCATATTTTGATAAGGGTAAGATCTTTTGTAATGCTTTACAAAATAAATTGCATTCCGAGCAATTTTATTTTTTCTAGCAAAAGAAAAAAACCATTGTTCAATTTTTTCTTTTTTATTTTGCCCTAAAAAAAGAGCCACTCTTCTACTACGAGACTTGCGAGCAATTTCTTTTTCAAGTGAAACTCTAATTTTTTCATTTGCGAGCAATTGCTTAAGGTTTG
>JAJFMG010000178.1 GCA_021772295.1 Chlamydiota bacterium
CGGAATGCGTTTTCGTTAAACAATTGAAAATAAAGCAAAAAAAATTCATATTGATCCCTCTTTTAAAGTTATAATCATCCTAAATTAGTAAGTATATTGAATACAGACTATCCTTTTTTAAGCTCGGAAATAAAAGAAATTTTTTTCACCTACCCTCAAGTGTACCGAGAAAAACTACTGATTCTCCGTTCTCTGATATTTGAAACAGCTAACAAGATCGATGGGATAGGAGAATTACAGGAAACTCTAAAATGGAATGAGCCCAGCTACTTACTCACAAAGCCGAATATCGGCACAACTATCAGAATTGCATGGAGTAAATCGATGCCCGATTACTATGCTATTCATTTCAATTGTAAAACAACTCTGATTGAAACTTTTCAAAACCTCTATCCAAACACATTTTGTTATCTTGGAAATCGTAGTCTTGTCTTCAAGAAAGAAGACAAGATTCCAAAAAAACAACTTTCTGAGTGTATTCAGTTAGCGCTTACATATCACCTGAGTAAAAAATGGCGCTAGACTATTAACCAACATTGATTAACCAACATCGATTTTTTCTGGAAGGCAATGCTAAACTCTTTTATGCTCCAGGAGATATTTGTATCGACAGCAGGAAAACGCAAGAAACGCAGACGTCAAATTGTACAAGTGATATTGAATCAGCTTGATTCCTCTAATTCCGAAAATTCTAAAGTGGATGGATCTTTCTGTTTTCAAAAAATGGGAAATTAATGAGTATACAAGAAGCTTTAATAATTTAATCGATGAGCTTGAATCAATTCAAAATAAAGCTAAACGCCTTAACAATTTAGATATAAACGAAGGGAAGAGCTGCGACAAGCGCTGATTCAAACCTTGGACTAAAGAGCAAGTAGCTAGCACCTGTTAAGACAGTCGAATACCAGCAAGCATCCTTTTGATCTTAGGGTATTTCATCAGTTCTGGGTTTTCTGATTTTAGGAATTCCTGGTCTTGGTCCCTTCGATGATTCTTCGAGCTTATTTTCTTTTACGTTAGGATGGAGTATTTCAGTGGCATTAGGATTTGTTTTAGAAGAACCTTCTTTAGTAAGTTGATAAAAAGTCAGTCCATAATCCCCAGCCTCCTCCTCATATTGGTACTGAACTTCAAAGTTTGCTTCAGGAAAGTCTTTCTTTAACTTGGCTTTCCATATTGATACAAGCGCTTTCGCTAACAAGACGGACTTGTCTTCCCAATCCAATAATTCAGAAAAAAACTCATCAATTGTTATCAAATTAATCCAATATTCAGGGTTCGAATTTTCATTAACTAATCTCTTATATTCTTCTTCAGAGAAAGCTTCCTTTAAAAAGATATATCCATCTTTTTTTATGAATGTAGGCTAGAAAAACTCAAGAAAATCGAACAACATTTTGGGCTCAATTAACTTGTCTTGAATAAGCCAAAATAAACCAGTATATACAGAAGGCTTGTTATTGCTCATTTTAACCCCTATTATCCTTTGGGAATTTCATCAAGTGTTGGTCTTCTTACTTTGGGCTTACCTGGCCTAGGCCCACTAGGTGAGAAATTATTGTTTAATTATTTTAGATTACACAACACCTCATTAAAATAGAAATCATCTAATCAAATGTTACAAAACCTTCGGCCCATTCTGCCTTGTCGATGATGTATTTATCTGCAGAAAACCCATCTGGATAATTTTGAAAACCTGGCATTTTTTTATATCTTTCTATCACCTCTTTTGCTTTTGCTTCCGAAGAAAAAACTCCTAAAAGTTTAACGTCCTCTTGACCATCTTCAAATTCATGGACATGATGTAAAACATACACTTCTTTTAAGCTCTCTACTGCCATGATCGATCACCCCATTTTTTAATCTTATTGAACTCAGAATTTGGTCCCTTTGGGTAATTACCTCGCCCATATTTTTCATCAAGAAGTCTTTCTGCAAAATCTTTGCCTGCTTCATCATAGGAGAAAGCGGGCACCACAAAAAGGCAACAGATCAAAGTCATTAATGCGCGTATCATTTCACACCTCCATCAAAGAAAATTCTTTAATGTTAAAGGTCGAATGGTAACGCAAAAATTCTTTCTTGATGAAGCAAAAATATGAACAAAGGAGCCTTTCTAAGAAAAGACCGTTGAAAAGAGGATCTCTCTAAGCTAAAGGAGTGCAAGGCAGGCATTAAATGATTGCTTTTTCTTCTTCGATAAGGCTCCCGCAGGTTTCCCAGAGCCCTTGATCAACCTCTTTCCTTCGAACCATCTCCAGCATCAATGCTCAAACCTGAGCAGAGATGCTCCTTTTCCCAGAGGACTTTCCTGAATAGAAAGAATTTTATATCCGTTATATAATACACATAAAGGACAGAGTAGTTTTGAATAATAAAACTCCTAAAAAACCATCAACTTCTTTTGAAAGTGATACCCTCCATACTGCTCTTTGAAGTAGCGCTCTACTGCATCTTTGAAGGTATGTTTTTGAGATGCTCCCACAAGCTGGTTTCTACCACATCGCAGCACCCTTTCTGTTTGTTGAATCCAGCGCTTTGTATCTGTTTTGCGGCTGAAGGTAGCCGTTAACCTCGGAAAGCCTTTGAGGTTGACCTCTGCGTAAAAACGTGTAGTACCATCTTTTAAATCTCGATCCTTAACATGCCCCATTTTAACTCGTTTTTCTAGCGTGAGAAGGATGATAAGTCCTGAAGACAGAATCATCTTTTCTCTTGATATTCAGTTATATAAAGGGAGCATTTTTGTTAAATATGGCATATATCCGGAAGTATCACTCCAAGGCTCTCCATCATAATCCATGGAAAGCTGGCTTGGGTCAACTAAGGGCGTCAAGTACTGCGAACATATTCAGGATTTACCTCGGCAAGTGAAGTGTGGCTAGACCCAGAATCGAACTGGGGACACAAGGATTTTCAGTCCTCTGCTCTACCAACTGAGCTATCCAGCCTAATATGGGTTAACGATAAGCTCTTTTTGGTTTTACTGCAAGGAAGAAATTCTTTTACGATGCTGCCTTTTGTAGTCGATCATGCGCGATCATATCTTGCATGATATATACAGCCTCTTCTAGTTGAAGATCTTTTTCTCCTAGATTCTTTTTACCATGCTCTTTGGTATCAGAGCTTGGATCTATTACTTGCAAGTAGTGCTTGAAATTCCGACTATTTGTAAGCCTGGTTTCACTATTTGTTACAAGATTTGGAAGCATCGCTCTCCATTTGGTTTCTCTTTTCTGCATATAAGGCACAGCATTCAATGAGAAATTCTCTTCCTGTGAAAAGTAGAGCGAATTTATGATTTCTAAATCCAATTGATCATTTGTAAGAGAGTTTTCTAAAAACTCTTCCCCAATTTCATAAGGAGAGTATTTACTTGGAACAACCACATCAGATAAAACCCCTTTTCTTTGAGGAGATCTGCCAGAAGCTGTATAATACTTACCAACGGTTACTTTATAAAAATGCTTGGCATTTTCATTCGTAATCGTTTGATATTGCATGGTTCCTTTTCCATACGATCGGATATCTCCTACAATTAACGCTCTTCCATGATCTTGTAATGCTTGCGCAACAATCTCTGATGCAGAAGCTGATAGCTTTGATGTTAAAAGTATTAATGGCCCTGAAAAATAAGGTTTGAAGCTCCGATCTTTCATATAACGAATTTCGTTATTGGCATATTTGGAAATAACAACAACACTTTTAGGGATAAACATTCCCGATACTTTGACGGCTTGAGACAAAAAGCCACCTCCATTTTCACGAATATCTAAGACTATTCCTAACAGGTTATCTTCCTTGCGAAGCTCTCCAATTGCTTTTTTTAAATCACTTTCTGAACTAAAATCTCCATTTTCATAGAAACCTGGGAGATTAATAATTCCGATTATGCCATTTCCATATTGCTGCTTTTCAAAGGTAACTCTCTCAGAATCCATCGAAATTTTTTCCAATTTTAAGGGAGCCTTTACCTTTCCACCTTCTCTTTCAAGAACCAAGCTGACCTCTCCTTTTTTATTTCCTCTAAGAGCGCTTAAAACTTCTTCAAAGGTCAGCCCTTTGATCTTTTTACCATTAACTGAAAAGATTTTATCATCTTCTTTGATAATGTTAGACTTTGCTGCAGGCGATCCTGGGATAACACCTACAATATAAATCCCATCAAACTCTTCTTGCAAAACGATTCCAATTCCTTCGAACTCTTTCATAAGTGATGCTCTCAGAGACCTTGCTTCTTCGGGACTATAGAAAGCAGAATGTGCATCTAAGCTTTTCGTCAAGGCTTTCAAGGTATGCAAAGAAGTATAGTGAATCTCTAATTGCTTATTAATGGCTAAACCATCAATGCTGACAGGGCGATATGTTGCCTCGAATTGCCTTTTTTTTGTATCCCAAAGTGCAAATACCTGGATTCGATCCTCATGGGTAAGCTCTTTTTTTCGAGTATTACTAAGCACAAATGCAAAATGCCCCTTTAGTCTTTCTTGGAGCTCTTCTTTTGTTTTTGCAAATGCACTATATCGAATTACGGGCTGAATCTTCTTATCATCAAATCCATTTTTTTTTATTTCTTTAGCAATCTGATTTCTAATTGTTTGCGAACGCTGAGCTGCTTTTTCCATGACTTTATTTACAGCAAAATATTGAGAAACTTTGCTTTGCTGGAAATCAGATTGAATTTTATTGATTTTATCCTTATCAATTTCAGTAAGAGAATCTACTTCCTCTTGTAAAAGATAGACTTTATTAGGATCAAAATCTTTCATATACAGCGAAATAGATCTTTTTATAATTTCTTCCGAAAACTTTCCATTTTCCACATGGAGAGCAAGAAGATCTTCAAGAACAAATTTAACATCTTTTACTCTTAAAGTATCTTGGGTACAGTAAGCTGCCCCAATTATTAGAATATTGAATAAGAGAGTCCCTAGAAATTTCATTATTAACCATTAATTTATTATTTAATATTAAACTTTAATATACATAATTATAATTAACATTAAAGCGTTTTTTTTTATTTCAATTTAAAAAACACTTTTGATTTAAATATTTCAT
>JAJFMG010000179.1 GCA_021772295.1 Chlamydiota bacterium
AGCATATACATCAGATGATCCTGCAAAAGATGTATTCTTATCTTTTGTTTCGTTGATCTCTACTGCATTGAATTTTACGCTTAAGGGGCTCATATCTTTCGTAAGATAGACACTGTCTCCCACAAAAAGACCAACCATCCCACTTGGGGCAACAAGTTCTCCAAGTTGCTCGATTCTTCGAGCAATAAAGGTAATGCTATCTGCCTGCACTAAGCCTTCATTTCGAATAAGGCCTTTCAAGTTTGTAAACTGATAATTTCCTGATAAAAAATCTTGGTTAGATAGCTTTCCAGCCCCGGCTAGAAATTTTGCCGTATCAATAATGGCTGTCTTTCCTAAATAAATCCCTGCTGGATTTAATAGGTATACCGCTCCATTAGAAGATAAAACGCCATTGATTCGAGAGGCAGATCCTCCCATTACACGACTTAAGACCCGTGAGTTTTTATCATATTGTTGAAAAACAACCTTTTCCCCATTTGCGATATGAAAACTTTTGAAATCAAGAATCGTTTCCTTTCCTGTTTTATAGGTCGTTGTTCTCATATACTGAGAAACAGTTGCTTTCCCATGAGAAACTTTGTCAAGCTCTGGTTTTGCTTGCAGTGTACCTACTGCTAAAACTAAGAAAAGAGCAGATGTTTTTTTCATATCTGCCTCCTAATACATAACCGTTGCGCTAAAGTAGAATTGCTGCGAGCCTTTCGATACATTTTCTACTTTTTTAAGTGCATAGCCATAGTCTGCTCGAATAAATACATTGTCTGAGAAGATAAATTCGCCTCCAAATCCAGAACCAAGAAGTGTGTCATCGCCATGTGGCTCTATAAATACATCCTTTCCACTTACGTTCCAAACTCTACCTGCATCAAAAAAGAGTCGAAGAATCAAGTCCCAATCTGCTTTGTCTCCTTCAAAACTTGGAGCTAGTTTAAACCCTTTTTTTCCAAAAAAGGATCTATGCATTGGAGGTCTGATTTTTAGCATTTGAGGAATATGGAACATATATTCCGCTCTAGAATAGAGCGTACTATCACCCGCTGCTACAGATGCTGGATAACCTCTTACGGTATAAAGCCCTCCAAGAATCCCTTGAAACTGGGGTATAAGTCTTGCAGTGAATGATGTTTGCCCACCAACGGCAAGGGACACTTCATTTACAAGATAAGGATCAATAAAATAGGAACCAAAAGCAGAAAGCTCTCCCATTTGCCAATTTTTAGTCACATCGGTTCTACCAAGTCTATCAAGATCACTTTGACGCACTTGGGTCATGAAGTTAATTGGAAATGTAAAACTAGCTTCTAAAAATGCTTTTGCTTTTTTACTGATATAAGATGTTAAAAAGCTAAAGGTCGGCATAACAAACGACTCTCTACCTTTCAAAGAAATCATGTCAAAATGCACATCAATGAATTCATATTGCAAACTTACTTTTGCATCTAAAAAAAGCATTTTGTTTTGATAAAAATTATTGATCACAGATAGCTCTGCAGAGTAGGTATTTCCGGTAAATACATCAGTAGAAAATCCAAGTTGGGGTGCTAAAAATCTTGTCTGAGATCCCTCAATTTGCCATCTCCATTTAGGATCATTCGGGAAAGGTCTATCATAGGAGATGTTGACAGCGTGATAGGAGTGGAATCCATCAGATGCCACATCGATTTGCATAATGTCGTCGTTACCCGTAACCTGAGTATTTAAATAACCAATAGCTCCTTGCCAACGGTTTAGATCAGGTGGGCCTGCGTTATTGATATTCCCAAAGACTCGCCAAGGTTTGTCTTCATGAACGACAAAATCGATACCAAGATCTCCAACGCCATCTTCTACGCCAACCTCTAATTCGACATGCCGCCTTGGATGTCTGTTTAAAAAGTAGACATAATTTTCTAAGTTATTCGCTTGCATAAGATCATAGCTAGAAATTGGCGAACTATTAACAATATTCCGATGTTTCTTTGCATTGATAGTTTCAATTTTTCCGTAGCTATCTTTGCTCACAGTTCGAACAGTTCCAACTTTCATACAATGGATCAAAAAAGTAAGCTTATTACTCGCTTTAGATCGAATATCAACCCCTCTGCCTGTTATCTGCTCTGGATCAACATACACAAAAACGCCATGAATGTCTTTTTTATGGAACCATTTGACAACTTGAGAAGAAATAGCTACGAGGGCGCTTTTATCAAAGTACTCGGGCTCCATTCTCGAATTTAGATCTGCAATAGTATATGTCTTAAAGCAAGATGATTGCCCTGCACCACTGAAACCTTTCTTCGTTCGACACAATGAAACTGAGACTTGATTTAGTTTCTCAAGACCCGGAAGAGATGGATGTCCATTCTCATACTGGAAGGAAATCGTCGATACTAAGTACCAATTATTCTCAGGGTCCATTTCATAGCTGTGGGAAAAAATTGCACATGTGAAAACAAATTGTAATGCAATAATAAATAGAAAACACTTATGTGAAACATTCTTCATAGAGAAATAACACCATATCTAGTTGGTATACCTAAATTTGGACATTACACATTATTAAATAATAATTACATCTATTAATTGTTAAATTCTATTTTTCATGCATCGAAGCTTTAGTTTCTGCTGAGGTGCGAGCATGTGTTTTTAAAACTTTCCCATCTATAGAGTGGAGAAAACCGCTCGTCTGCGGATATATGGCATAATCCAGTAATATATTCATTTGTGATCATTTGCCAAATGCGAGTAGAGAGCTGGGAGTCAAAAAGAAATTTTTTCTAATAAAGCCATCCCTTTTGCCATGAATTAACAAAATGATGGCTTAAAGAAAATAATTTACCCTCTTCCTTAAGACTTAATTGTTTTTTTGAGATTGAACAAACTGATTAAAGGCTGGATCCCTTTTGACATTTTCAAATTCTGAACCTGAAACAAGTTCCTCCAAATTAGAAAGCCCATGGCTAATGGCAGCTTTAAGCCAACCGATGCATGGTTTCACCTTCCCAAAAGAAGCTTCTGCAACAGCTGCTCGAACAGCCACATCTTTGCTAGGTGCTATTTGAAAACAAAATGCAGAATGCTTAGAAACGGTTTCAAAGTCTTTTATTTGGTATGCACATTCATGCATAATTAACTTAGACTCTGGGGCCAAATGCCCTTTAAGCTCCATCAACAAGTGATAACTTTTCTCATACTCTTTTCTAGTATAGTGAATTTGAGCAAGAGTTTGCGTTGCAATAGTAAATAAGATTCCTTTCTTAGCTGTATCTCTGATGTGATCTAAGTGAGCTATGGCGTCAGCTTGATTCCCCATTTGCATAAGACTCTCTACTTCTTCGAGCTCTTTTTTTACATCTTCAGATCTATCACTCTCTGATATAAATCTTGTTTTGCGATAGGCATCGAAGTTTTGAAAAGCAAAGAGAAAAAAAAGAGCCCCAATTAAAAATGACCCTTTAAAAAAGAAAAATAAACTGATACCGATGGCAATAAGTGCACTTAAAAAAAGCGATAGTTTTACACCTTTTACTCCCAACATCCCCTCAAAAATAATGCGAAGAAGTTGTCCACCATCAAGTGGCATAACAGGCAATAAATTTACAATTGTCCAAAACAAATTAATCATTTGGAACGCTTTTACAACAGGACCAATACTTGGGGTTCTAAATGCTTGAAATTGCAAAAGAAAAGTTGCCAAAAGAAAGAGTAAAAAACCAAAAAGAGGCCCATTTAGAACAACAATAAACTCTTTCCAAAGTGAGAGCTTGGGTCCTCTTGGATGGGTTAGTCCTCCAAAAGCTACAAGTTCGATTCGAGGAGAACATCCAAATCCAAGCGCTGCTAAAGCGTGACCAAATTCATGGACTAAAATCGAAATAAAAATAATCCCTATCCAAATCAGCGTTCCTGTAAAACTTCTTGAATAAAACCAACCAATCAAAGCTGCTGTCACAAAGAAAAAAGGAGATATAGTTAGGGGTATTTTTTTCGATTCACTCATTTTCGTTTATCCATTGCCTCTTGCATTGCTTTGCCCATTTCCGCTGGAGACTGCGTCACTGTGACGCCTGCTTTTTCTAAAGCTTCCATTTTACCTTTAGCTGTTCCCTGCCCATGAGAGACAATTGCACCAGCATGTCCCATCCTACGCCCCTCTGGCGCTGTCACCCCTGCAATAAATGCAGCGACAGGTTTTGAACAGTTTTGCTTAATCCATTCAGCGGCCATCTCTTCGGCATTTCCACCAATCTCTCCAATCATAAGGATCCCTTTGGTTTCTGGATCTTTTTCAAAAAGCTCTAAAGTATCTATAAAGTTGGTACCATTTAATGGATCACCACCAATACCGACACAAGTTGTCTGCCCCAACCCATTTTGGGTAGTTTGGTATACAGCCTCATAAGTAAGTGTCCCCGATTTAGAAACAATTCCAATTTTGCCTTTTTTATGGATATAGCCTGGCATGATACCAATCTTACACTCCTCTGGTGTAATAATACCAGGGCAGTTTGGGCCAATGAGTCTCGAAGATTTGGATTGTTTCATCACTCTTGAAACCTCTAACATATCTCGAATTGGTATCCCTTCTGTAATACAAACAATTAATCCAATGCCTGCATCTTCCGCCTCCAAAATCGCATTTGCAGCAAATGGCGGTGGTACAAACACAAGCGACACATCAGGATTTACCGCTTTTTTTGCTTCTATCACCGTATCAAACATTGGCAGATCGAGAACTTTTTGCCCTCCCTTTCCAGGAGTGACGCCTCCTACGTAGTGGGAGCCATAAAGGATCCCTTGCTCTGTATGGAACTTTCCAGCTTTTCCAGATAGTCCTTGCGTAATGATTTTTGTTTTCTTATTTACAAGTATTGCCATATCTATCCCTTAAGCGCATCTACTGCTTTTTTTGCAGCGTCTGCCATGCCATCAGCGCTGATAATTTTAAGTCCTGATTTTGCAATCAGATTTTTCCCCTCTTCAACATTCGTCCCTTCTAGTCGAACAATTAAAGGAATGGTAAGAGCAAGTTCTTTAGAGGCTGCAATAATCCCTTCAGCGATCGTTGCGCAACTCATAATTCCACCAAAAATATTAACGAGAATTGCTTTTACTTTCGGATCGCTTAATATGATTTTAAAACCAGCTGCCACTTTTTCTTTGGTAGCGCCGCCACCTACATCTAAAAAGTTAGCTGGCTCTCCACCAAAGTGATGAATAATATCCATAGTAGACATAGCAAGGCCTGCGCCGTTAACCATGCAACCTATATTTCCATCAAGAGACACATATGCTAAATCATGCTTATTTGCTTCTACTTCATTCGGTGATACTTGCGAAGGATCAAAGAAATTTGCAATTTCTTTTTGTCTAAAAAGCGCATTGTCATCAACAGAGAGTTTTGCATCCAATGCTAAAATCTGACTTTGCTTTGATACTACAAGAGGATTAATCTCGAGTAGTGACGCATCGTACTTGATAAAGCATCTCGCTAAAATAGCAGCAACGCTCATGCCCTGCTTTGCTAAATCTCCATTCCATCCCATAAATTTGGCAAGATATAATAAATGAAATGGTCTAACTGAGCCATCAAGCTCAATTGGAACCTTTAATATCTTTTCTGGAGTTTTTGCAGCCACCTCTTCAATTTCCATTCCGCCTTCTGGTGATGCAATCAAAATTGCTCGGGCATTTTCACGATCGATGATCGCTCCTAAGTAATATTCCTTTTCAATATCAACCGGATCTGAAATCATTACTTTGTGAGCAACAACCCCCTCTTTTCCTGTTTGATTATTGACCATCTTCATATCGATGAGCTTTTCACAATAATCTAAAATCTCTTCTTTTGATTTTCCAAACTTTACGCCACCGGCCTTTCCGCGGCCACCTGCATGCACTTGGATTTTGACAACGCCTTCTTTAATCTGCAGCTCTTGAAGCACTTTTTCAGCCTCGTGAACAGATGTTGCCACACCAAAAGGGGGAATTGGCATTCCCTCTTTTTGCAGGATTTCTTTTGCTTGAAACTCATGGGTATTCATAGAATAATTGGCCTCCGGATCAATCTCGTATCAAAATCTCTTATGTGATACAATCCTATTTCCTTCAATGAAAAAAAGAGTTTAATTTATGTTCGGAATAATAAAGTCTAGTTTTAACAAAATAAAAAAGGCACTTTTTAAAACTAGAAGAATTCTAGGTGGAAAAATAAAAACTCTTTTCTTAGGTCCTGTAAATGATGAGACATTAGAAGAATTAGAACGAATACTCTACGAAGCAGACATTGGATCTAAACTTGCTATTACCTTTACAGAAAAAGTAGATACATTCCTTCGTAAAAATCAAAATGCAAAAACAGAAGAAATATTATCTCTTCTAAAAGAAGAAGCGATTGCGCTTCTTCAAGATAAAACAGATCAGTTAGACCATAAAAACTACCACCCACTTGTCATCTTAATGATTGGCGTGAATGGATCTGGTAAAACAACAACTGTTGCTAAACTTGCTAAAAAGTATTCTGAAGAGAAGAAAAAAGTACTTGTTGCAGCAGGTGATACTTTTAGAGCAGCGGCCACTGAGCAGCTCCAAATTTGGGCAGATAGACTTGGCGTTGATATTGTGAAAGGAAAACAATCTTCGGATCCAAGTGCTGTCATTTTTGACGCCCTATCTGCTGGGAAAGCGAGAGGCGCAGATGTCATTATTTTAGATACAGCTGGCAGGTTGCAATCCAAAACAGATTTGATGCATGAGCTCAAAAAAATCTATAACGTATGTAAGAAGGTAATCCCTGACTCTCCACATCAAACCTATTTAACACTTGATGCGACAAGTGGTCAAAATGCACTTGATCAAGCGGAAATATTTCATAGTTTTTGTCCCCTTACTGGACTTATCCTTACTAAATTAGATTCTTCATCGAAAGGTGGAATCGTTCTTCCTATCTATGACAAACTGCAAATTCCAATCACATATATTGGCGTTGGCGAAAAAGAAGACGATTTGATCCCTTTTGATAAAAAGGAATATGTCGATTCGCTGTTTGCAATTTAACATTGGTTTTTGTCTAATTTGAACTATGGATAATCTCAAAGCAAATCTACTTTCCCTGACTCAAGATGTAACATCATATCTCTTTCAAGAAGAGCTTTTAGATCAAAAATATAGCGCGCCCCTTACTCCAGGCGAGGCAAAGGCTAAGCTAAAACCCCTTCCATTCAAAAGTGGAGCAGATTTACAAAGCGCTTCTATAGCCTTGCCATCTAAAGAAAAGCCTAAAAGTATTCCTAGTACAGATTCTCTCAAAAAAACACCTGAGCAAAATGCTACAAAAAAACCAATCATAGAAAAGACAAAGATTACCCTGGAGCCAGCATCCATACCACAAAAAACAAACCCTACTTCTAATCAAAACAAAGAATTTGTCTTTCCATTGGAAAAGCCTACTATTCCAGAAGTAACGC
>JAJFMG010000180.1 GCA_021772295.1 Chlamydiota bacterium
TTCGACTCATTCTTCACAGGTGGCGATGGGAGATCTGGTGGCGCATACCAAGGTGCTAGCAAAAAAATCACAATTACTATTTCTTTTGAAGACTCTGCAAAAGGCATAGAAAAAGAAGCTTCTATTGCAAATTACTCTACATGCACATCTTGCTCAGGGTCTGGCGCAAAATCATCAGGTGATATTAAGACATGTTCAACATGCGCCGGTCATGGACAAGTGCATCAATCTCGCGGCTTTTTTAGTATGGCGACAACATGCCCTAAATGCCATGGCTCTGGAAAAATGATCACTAATCCGTGTCAAAAATGTCATGGCTCTGGAAAAACTAAAGAAAAACAAATTATTAAAATTCCAATACCTGCAGGTGTTGACGATGGCATGCGCCTTAAAATGGCAGGTTACGGAGATGCGGGTGAAGGCGGAGGCCCTCCTGGAGATCTTTATGTCTATATCCGAGTAAAACCACACGATCTATTCCAAAGAGATGGCGATGACCTTCTCTTGCAACTACCTATCAGCTTTACAGATGCAACACTCGGGTGTAAAAAAGAGATCCCAACCCTCCTATCCAAATCATGTAAGCTAACCATTCCATCTGGCACACAAAATGGAAAACTACTTCGCGTCAAAGGTGAAGGCATTCCCAATGTACATGGACATGGCAAAGGTGATCTCATCGTACAAATTTCAGTTGAAACTCCTGTGCACCTTTCAGACAAACAAAAAAAGCTGCTTGAGGAATTTTCTGCTCTAGAAACACCAAACAATTCTCCTAAGAAAAAATCCTTCTTAGATAGAATAAAGGTTTTTTTTTAAATCTATTACAAGATATAGCTAAAAGAAAAAAACCAACATTTTTTCATGAGCAAAAAAAGCATTGAGAAACTGCATGGCTATTTAATAAAACTGCAAGAATTGGATAATCATAGCCTTGACACACAAAGCACAACAGAAATCTGCTCCAAACTGAAAGAGGAGTCATTTTTAAGAGTTTTTACTACCAAGGAACAAGAGCAAATACTAGCTGCTACTAAAGATCTTGAAAACAAAGAAAAACTAACTGCAGCTAAAAAAATCTCAAAAGTTCTACTCAATTATTATCCTCTATAGACACGTGAAATAATACTCTTTACTATTAGGTCTTCTTTCGTAATGAAATGTACAACAACAAAGATTTACACTTGCTCTAGTAACATTCGGTGTTAAATCTTCTGTCGTAATGTAGTCTGCTGGATCTCCTCTAGTCACATTTTTTAAAGGCAAAACAGCATTCAAATCTATTCCGTTTTCTTCAAGAAATTTTCTGCAGGCAATTGTCTGTGGAGAATCCGCAGCCCCTTTATACTCAGTAACTGCTTTTTCAATACATCTATGAATAACTTCATGAAAAGTTGGAAGAGCCCCTTCTAGATAATTAGAATTATCATCCGTAAATTTTTTCATATTCGAAAAAACATTCTCAACAATTGGCTCATCTAAGTTTTTTAATTCCTCTAGCTCAGAAACAAAATTTAGAACAGGAGATGCTGTGATAGCATCAACAAACCTTATCTTCGAGGCTCTATCAGTTGACAACGCGGCATCTATCCAATTTAACTGAAAAGAAGTTAAAAAATAAGCATGAGCAATTCGTGTAATTTCATTAACACTTGTTCCAGAGTTCATTTCCTCTAAAGTAGATTTTTTTAAATTTGCATCCTCTAGAGCCCATTCGATTGATTTATCTCCGAGCATTTGTAACAGTTCAAGAGGTTCTTTAATATTAGGGTAAATAGAAGGATTTGCTTCTCGAATAACTGCAGAACAACTAAGTGCCATATATCACCTATTTACTAATTTTAAAAAATCATTGCTTTTGCATGTGATATGATTTAATTAATCAACATGCAGCTTTTTACCTTGATTCAGCGCTTGCAATTAAAGCGTAAATTTTAAGTATACATCCGCATTCAAACTACCAATAATATTTACAGCAGCTATCTTCTTTTCACAATATCGAAAAAAATACACTAGCAGAACAAATCTATTTTTGGAAAAAAAATAAAATCAAAGTTCTTATTTTTTTGTACAAAACTACTGCGGTTTCTCCATGAATAAATAAAGTGTAGTAAATTGCATAGATTAATCTCCCAGCAACCATTTCTCCAAACCCAAGTCCAATAAATGCTGATTCTATTATGCTGTTAAGCATCAGGGACTGATAATAGCATCTGGAAAAAACCAGTAAGGTTATTCGTTCATAATAACAAGTGTATAACTATTACTGCCTCGATTTTTTACCTCTATAAATTTTCTTCCCACACAAGAAAAACTGGCCCTAACCATTTTGCTCTCAAATGTATCCTCAAGGTGAAATTATCTTTCAGTGCCATCGCTAAAGAAACTTAAAGCCCAATTACAGCAAGTAACATCACTATACTCAAGTGCTTCACCATCCTTTTAAGCAAAGATTTTTGAATTATCAGAAGCTTTATTTACTACTTTCCAACACGCCATATTTGCAGCCTTACCTGCGAGCAAAAAACTCTCACTTGAGTCTTCAGTGGTGAGTATACTTTTTTCTATATGAGCTGATGTAGACTGAGACTGCAATCACCCAAATATACTTGAAGCCATATATCTCCTTTCTATGTTGGTAAAATAAAAGTTATAACAAATTACTTCTATTTTAATAAGCCTATACTGCGTCTTGATTTTAGCTATCTTTTTCTATCTCTGTCAAATCTGGACCAGGCTTACAAAGATCATATTTATTCGTAAGAAATTGCTGCAGCTTGACCATGTAGAGATAAAAAACAGGAATTACAAATAAAGTTACAAGTTGCGCAAAGATAAGCCCTCCTACAACCACAATTCCAAGTGGCGCTCTTCCCTTTGCAACCGTTCCACCAAGGCCAAGTGCAATAGGTACTGATCCCATCATAGCTGCAAGAGTTGTCATGATAATCGGTCTAAATCGAACAGAGCATGCTGAATAGATAGCGTCGTAGGGATTTTTGGTTTCCATTTCTTCGAGGGCAAAATCGATAACTAAAATACCATTTTTAATCACAATCCCAATAAGCATAATAAGACCAATCAAAGCGTAGATAGAAAGCGTCTGCCCAAAAATAAAAAGTGAAAATAGTCCTCCAAAAACAGTTGCTGGAAGCGCTGACAAAGCAGTTAATGGATGCAAAAAGTTCTCATATAAAACACCTAAAATAATATAGATCGCAAAGATTGCCACAAGCAGTAGAATTGTCAGTTGCAAAAATGTTTTTCTGAAAGCTTTTGCGCCTCCTTCAAATGAGCCCATGACATCTTGAGGAAGCGTTTCATCCGCAATATTTTGAAAAGTATTCATAGCCTGAGATAGAGAGAAATTCGGTGATACATCAAATGAAATTGTGACAGATGTCATAGTGTTGACATGATTAATTTCAGCAGGACCTGCTGTGAGTTTCGATTCAATTACAGATTGAATTGAAACTTGGTCTTGTTTACTACCAAGGTAAAGAGAATTTAAGCTTTCTGGTCCTCTTACAAAAGAATCTTCTGCCTCCAGAATCACATAATACATGTTCTCAGGTCGATTAATTTTTGAAATATAGGTCTCTCCATATGCGTACTTCAATGCATTTTCAACCGATAATGCATTTAAATTACTATACGATCTTGCTTGATCTCTTAAGATATTGATATCAAGAGTTGGCGCATTTAATTGCATATCAGAAGATACTTGCGCAAGCTCTGATGATTTTTCTAATTTGTGTATGAGTTTTTCTGCTGATTCATACAATGAATCAGGGTTCATGCTTTGCATTACAAATTGATAATTACCTTTGGCAGATGTACTCGATCCCACCTGAAGATTAATAAGGGGAAAGGCCTTTAAAAAGGGAATAATACCTATAACCTCAGAAAGCTCTTCTCGAATATTTGCGATGCATTTCCAGATATCTTCTCTTTTTGATGTTGGGATCAAATTAATAAAAAACATCGCTTGGTTATCTGTTGGCATGCTATCCATTCTTGCCATTGTATCGACATTTTTATTCTTAATACAAATATCTGTCACTTGATCTAAATACTTCTCCATGCGATCCGGAGATGTTCCCTGATCTGCAATCATAAATCCTTGAATTACGCCCAAATCATTAGGTGGAAGAAACTCTTTGGGAAGAACTTTAAATAAAAACAGAGATAATACTAAATTTACCCCGCAAAAAATAAGGATACTTTTTTTATGATCCAAAGACCACTTTAGAGCCTTCTGATAGAAATGCAATAATTTATCATTCAATTGATCTGAAAATTTTTCCATTTTCGATTTTTGACCTTCTTTATAGCTCGAAACAAATCTTGAGCAAAGCATTGGAGTAAGTGAAAGCGAAATAAAGGCTGAAAAAAGAACTGCTATAATAATGACCGCTGAAAACTCATGGAAAATTTTTCCAACAGAGCCGCCTAAAAAAAGCATCGGTAAAAATACAGCGCATAAACATAGTGAAATCGAGACTACTGTTAACATAATTTGCTTAGAGCCGTTTATAGCTCCTTTATAGGGATCATCGCCTTTCTGCACAAAACGTACGATGTTTTCTAAAACAACAATAGCATCATCTACTAAAAACCCTATTGAGAGCGTAATTGCAGATAGACTCATAATATCGAGGCTATAACCAAACACATACATCAGTATGAACGTACCTGTGATGGTAATGGGCAATGTTATGAGAGGAATAACACTATTTCTGATCTTACCAAGATAAATAAAGACAACTGCCACAACCAAACAAAATGCAATAAGAAGTGTATACTCTACTTCATCAACAGACTGTTTAATATAGGTCGATTGGGTAAATGGAATAGTTAGTTCAATTGCTGCTGGCAAATCTTTTTTCAACTTATCGAGTAAAGATTCTATTCCTTGACATACTTCAAGAGTGTTGTATCCAGGTTGTTTAAAAATGGCGAGGACAACAACACCAACAGCTCCTTCAGTTTTTGTAATCCAACTAAAATTACGCTTATCGTTTTGCAAGCTAGCGCTTGCTTTTCCAATGTCTTTAACCCTTACAGGACTACCATTTTGGTATTTGATAATGAGTTCATCATAATCTGATGCTTTATAAAGTTGCCCATAAGTTCTTGTCGTGATGCTTCTTTGTTTTCCGTAAAATTTTCCCGTTGGCATATCTGGATTTCCCTGATCAATAGCGTCGGCCACTTCTTTCAAAGAAATGTCACGCGATGCAAGTGCCTCTGGATCAACTTTAACTCGCACAGCGTATGGATACCCATAAGTATCGATGTCAGCAACTCCATCGATTGTACCAATTTGTTGCCCAATAAAAGAGTACCCATAATCATAAAGCATTGCATCAGGAATCCGATCAGAGTGGACTACTGCATATAAAATAGGGGTGTCCGAGGGATTTGATTTTGTATATGTAGGAGGATTTGGCAAATCTCTTGGAAGCTGCCCAGCAGCTTTATCAATTGCATTTTGTACTTCTGATGCTGCAACGTCGATATTTGTTCCCTCATGAAACTGCAAAATGATTGTAGTATTTTCATAATCATTTTCAGAAGTTACAAATTCAATGCCCTGCATAAGCATAAATTGCCGCTCTAGTGGCCCTGCGACTTGTCTTCCCATCTCACCTGGCGACGCTCCGGGATAACTTGCTGTAACTTGAATGGTCGGCACTTCAATTACCGGAATAGTAGATACTGGCAGCATTTTATAGGCGACAATTCCAAACAAAATTAAAGGTAACATAATAAGCGTTGTCATTACCGGTCTTTTAATGAACGGAAAAGAAAGGTTCATCTATGCACCTTTTTGATATTTACCTCAGAGCCTTCTCTAACAAGTAGTTGCCCATTCGTAATCACCATTTCACCCTTTTTTACTCCATTGGTAACCTCTATAAATGACCCTACTTTTTCCCCAGTCTGCACTTGTTTGATAGATGCTTTTTTATCCTCACTAATTAAAACAACATACTCTCCTTTTTGCCCCATATTAACAGCTGTTTCTGGAACAAGTATTGCATCTGGTTTCTCTTCAAGAATTAGCTTCACCCGTACAAATTGCTCTGGCCATAAATACTCCATCTGATTGGCAAATTCCGCTCGGAGAGGGATCATACCTGTTTTGTTATCCACAGCGTTATCTACCAAAACGAGTTTTCCCTCAAAAGGATCGAGTTTACTATTTGGGATAGTCACCAATACTCGAAGTTCCTTTTTCCTTTCCATTTGTAGAACAGTAATGAGATCCTTTTCTGGAACAGAAAAATCTACAAAGACGGGTTGCAATTGATTGATCACAAGAAGTTTGGATCCATCGTTTGCAACTAGGTTACCGGGATCCACTAATTTTTTCCCTGCTAAACCATTAATGGGTGAGCGGATATAGCAGTATTCTAAATCAAGTTTCGCTTTTTCAAGCGCTCCTTTAGCACTTAAAATAGATGCTTCAAGCATCGCTACATTTGTGGTATATTGGTCAAATTCAATCTGAGATACGTAGTTATCGGCAACTAATTGCCCATATCTTTCTACTCGATCAAGAGCAAACACCAGATCTGATTCATACTTTAAAAGCTTTCCTTCCGCCTCTTCAACAGCTGCCTCGTATTGCCTTGGATCTATTGTAAATAGAAGATCACCCTCATTTACATGCGTGCCTTCTTCAAAATGAAGCTTTTCAAGCCAACCTTCTACTTGTGATTTGATTTTCACATGATTGTAAGCTTTTACAAGGCCAATCGATTCAATAAAAATTGGAATTTTTTTTTGAGTGGCTTTTGCTGCTTCAACGTTTACTGGGGGTCTTTTTGTAACAGATTTTTTTGAGCACCCTTGAAAAATGGAAATAGATAATAAAAGAAATATGATATATTGCATGGAAACTCCTTACATCATCTTCCTTATAAAAATCATTTTATATTAATCCAATTCTTTTCTTTAATGCAAACTCAACGAGCCTGCTAGGGCGTTATTTATTTTAATCCATGGAAGCAAGTTAAACTTTATATTAATTAAAATATTTAACAATAAATAATTATTAAAACAAACAGTATTATTGACATTTAATTCCTGCAAACTAATACTAACATGAAATTTTCAAGGATATAAAACCAAGGAGTTAATTTATGTCTATTAATGATCAACTAACAGTAGCTTCTACCTATACATATTTAGAGGCTTTTTCCAGTCAATCAACACCGAGTGTTTCTTGGAGTGGAAAAGTATCTTACGAAGGAGAAACCGCTGTAGATGGGAAAAAACCAGTTGTTACTCAGGAAGAAATAGAAACACAGATTTCTAAATTACTTACTAAAGTAATAGAAAGTAAAAGCTTTAACGCGGAAGAAAGAGTACTTGGACAAGCACTGTGCGGAAAAGTTTCTGAATTTCAGGCATCCTCGAAGCAAGCACTTGCAAATTCTAACATTTTAGTAAGATTCTTTGCCTATGTACGCACTTTCTTCCAAAGCACATTCGACACTTCATTTGCAAGTGTTAGTTTTGGAATGGTAACAACAACTCAAAGAGAAGCTATATCTGATTTACCAGAGCCAACCTCTTATTTGTCTAAAGATATGGAACAAAAACTTGAAGCAAAGTACCCTAAGATGACTTACTTAACTTTAAGTCAATTAACAGAGCTTTCTAAAAGAGTAGAGTTAGTTTCTTCAGAAGAAGCTAGTACCAACGAAGCTGTATAAACAATTAAGCAATTATATTTTGATTGTTGAGGCCCTTTGTAGTGGATTTCTACAAAGGGTTTTTCAATATAAGATCAGGCTTGAAAATTTAAATAAATCATTCAATTCCTAAAAACTCACCAATACTTATCTTTTATTTCTACCCAAGAAAAATCAACTCTGTGATAGCGTAATAGTTTCTACGTCTTAGGAGATATGTGTGAAAGAGTTTAAAGAAAAAGTTGTTGTTGTTACCGGTGGAAATAGTGGTATTGGTAAAGCAATAGCCACTCATTTTAGTAAAAATGGCGCTAATGTTGCCATCTTTGGCAGAGATGAAGCAACCCTTAAACAAACTTCTGACAACCTCCAGAACTCGATTTACATACAAGGCGATGTAAAAAAATATTCTGATTTACAAAATTTATTTACTCAAACCAAGCAAGCATTCGGCAAGATCGATATTCTTATCGCCAACGCTGGCATCGTAAAAAAGTGTCATGTTGCAGATGTAAGTGAAGATCTTTTTGATGAAATTGTAGACACCAACTATAAAGGCGTCTTTTTTACAGTGCAAGCTTCTCTTCCATATATCAAAGATTATGCATCCATTGTTCTTATTTCCTCGATCGCTCCCCTTATTGGAAGCTATTACAATAGCATTTATGCCTCATCAAAAGCTGCAGTAACATGCCTTGCTAAAAACTTTTCTGCAGATTTACTTGATCGAAATATCCGAGTAAATTCTCTATCACCAGGTTATACACAAACTCCTATTCTAACTCAGGGTAGCAATGTCACAGAAGAAACACTAGGTAAAAAAAGAGCACAAATCCCAGCAAAACGATTTGCAGAGCCTGAAGAAATTGCAAAAGCTACCGCGTTTCTATGCTCAGATGGGGCAAACTACATTTTCGGCTCAGATCTTGTAATAGACGGCGGAGTAAGTAGCATTCATCCTATCAAAAACGAAATATAAAGTATTCACATGTTTAAATATCCATTCATAATTTTGTTTGCACTTCCGATTTGTTGTTTTTC
Organism: Chlamydiota bacterium; assembly: GCA_021772295.1. Taxonomy (GTDB): domain Bacteria; phylum Chlamydiota; class Chlamydiia; order Chlamydiales; family Simkaniaceae; genus JAJFMG01. Next base: position 8,748 of record JAJFMG010000180.1, read on the forward strand.
TTTAGACATCACATCCAAAGATGTGATATCCAAAAGAAAACAAGACGAAAAAAAAGTATTAGAAAGATCCCAAAAAAACATTTCCTTTTATGATTTGGAAGAAGACGCAACATTCCAAGACATCACAGAAAAAGTCTACTCAAGCGATCTTTTTTGCGATTATCTAAAAGATCGAGCTAAATCACAATCTAGAAGGTTTTACCTTTTTTCTTATTCCAAGTGACAACAATACTGTCAAAGGATTTCTATCCTACGTGCCCTCCAGGATGCAAACTTACTTGTATTTTTAAGAGGTGGAAATCGATTACTCGCTCTTCCGTCCCCACTATCCTCATTTTCTCTATATCAGAACTGCAATGTATTAATTACCTCTTATCGAGGAAGCATTGGTGATGGCAAAGATGAATTTGGAGGAGAAGATGTAAATGATGTTTTGCATCTTGTATCGCATATTCCTCGCCTTGAAAAAAGGATGGGACCACTTTCAAACAACAAACGTTTTATTCTTGGTGGCTCCAGAGGTGGTATGCAAATGTTTTTAGCTTTAGCGAGATATCCTGAATTGCAAGACTACTTTGATAAAGCAGTCTCCCTCTCAGGGCTTTTAGATATGGAAACTACTATCTCTGAGAGAAAAGACATGAAAAATATGTTTGCAGATGATTTTGGTTTAAAGATAGGTATCAACAAAGAAGTTTGGATCTTAAAAAGATCTCCAACAAACCATGCACATTTAATCCAAAATACACTTCCTATCCTTATCCTCCAAGGAATGCACGATACAAGAATTTCTCCAATACATGGACAAAAAATGGCAGAAAAGTTACGCGAGAACAACGCTAACGTATCTTTAGTGGAGTTTAAAGAGGGGAACCATTGCCTTCGAAACTTATATAAAGAAAGAGACAAAACCATCTTAGAATTTCTAAATAATTAATTTCATACTGAAGCAAGCATTTGCTTGCTTCAGTATTCTAATAGATTACTTCTTTGGCTCGATTGTATTTTTTACTCTATCAGCTAAAGTTTGCCATTTAGCAGTAAACTCTTGTTTAGAAATAGCTTGCGAGTTTCCTTTTTTTATACCTTCATAGAGGTATCCATAGAAAGCACTTTTAGGATAATTTGCTCGTAGCATCTTCTCAGCAGATTCTAGGTTAGATTTTCTATCATCCAAAAAAACAACATTTCTTACCTTAAGATTAGCTTTTTCTAGGAAAGAAATGAGTACTTTCCCCTTCTCATTATCAGGAAGACTCCCATTCGAGAATACAATCCCATTATAGTAACATGGTTTGCATCCAAGGTATTCTGGATAATAACTAAATGTCTTATTATCTAAAATAGTTGTATCCGAAAAATCAATTCCAAGTTCTTTTAATTGTTCATATCTCCATGACTTGATACATTTTGTATCATCCCCTTTACAACAAATCGCTGTAAGCGCTACAACTGGAATATTTTTATTTTTAATGCTTTGAATAAATGTTAGTATTTCTTTTTCAACAAGTTCAGATCTTGTTGTAGTTGCCATAAGAGACAAGAATTTATCTTTTTGCTCAATTGTAAAATCTTTCATAATAGCCTTAGCTACCGACCGATGTTTCACCATATTTTTATATTGAAATGCGGGTTCTGCACTTTTAGAAAGAACCCAATCTACATCAAAAATAAAGATTACATTTTCTTTGTTGAAAAGAGATCTATCAATATCCGAAAACTTAGAGATTTTCTTAATCTGTGAAAAAAGAGATGTACCAATTAGCATTGATAAAATTAGAGTTTTTTTGAACATAATCTGCTCCGATGTTAAGTGAAGAAAACAATCTAGCATATCTCAAATTGATTTAAGTTTCCAATAACATGAATTGCTTCGCAGCGATTGGAAAATGATATTTACATCTATTAGGCTGCTTTTTTTCTATCTATTTGGAGAGACTCATGGCTGCATTATTACATCAAAAATAGTAGAATATCTTCCTCCTCAAGATGTTCTTAGCAGGTTTATTGATCTAGATGAAAAAAACCGGCTTTTTCCCGCCGCTACCTGGTATATATCACCTAAAGAATCGCCACATGCTGGAAAACAGCGCCCATACATCCAGAAGACACGGATAGCACCAATAAACTTTTCGGACACTAAAGGAGCTTGCATGAAGAATTTTTTTGATGCTTTTACTACAAATATTGATAACAATTCATACTTCTCTACGATTTGGTAGAAAATTTTTGGTATATTTTTTGCAAGACGTTCCAATTAATCCACTTTTGATTCCCAATCGAACCTAGTGAAACCATCTTTTTATCAAGTTATTTTTCAATGCAATTTCCCTGGCATATCTGTACATGGAAAACTTAACGAATAATTCTTTTTTTAACACAGTTAATTACAAAAAAAAATGTTGTTTGTGGTATAATTTAATGTGTTAAAAAAACAAATAATATTATGTCTTCTTTATCTTATACTTGTCCAAATGAGCAACTGAGGGCGGCGAATCTTCTTGAAGAATATCATGGATTATTAGCAAATCACCACTTAAAGAATATTGAAAACACTGATAAAACCAACCAGAAAAATACTCCACCAGATGAAAAAATTCAAAAAAAAATTATCGTTCATCTTGATATCAATTTGACAATATTTATCAAAGAAACACAAGTTAGCCAATCTCTTGCTAAGAGTCTTTGGGATAGATGGCAGGATTTGCAGGGAAACGAATGCGACTTAAAACCATTTTCTATTTTTGTATATGAAGATCTTCACCCAGGAGACTTTCGTAACGAAGAAAAAAATAGGATCCGAAAAGCAGCTGTTAATTCCTTTACAACTTTTTTAAAGCAGGAAGGATTCGAATATGCCGATCTTGCAAATGAAATAGAACTTGCTGCAAAGTCAATGGTTCAAGATGCCAGTTTTGTGGATTCATTTTTCAATCTAATTGAGTACCTAGAAAGAACCTGTGAAAATGGATATACCATCCAATTACAATCCTTTGGCGATGACATGGATGCTGTCACTAAGGCGCTTGATCAAAGAGATATCACACATCTCCAATTTGAAAAATATTTGTTTAATGGCAAAAGACAAGTTTTTATAAATGACCGAACCAAACAAGAGCTTTCACCTTCTTCGTTCCATGAAGAATGTATGAAAACATCAAACGCAGTTCAGTGCGATTGGGGATACTGGCACGAACATGGCGAAATACACGAAGCCGGAAAAGTTATTCCTATATGTAATACAGACGATGTGCTTTCTATTGTGTTTGATGACAATGTTTTTCGCGATTACCATAAACAAGGTTGCATTTCTCCCATATCACCTGATGGAGATTCCCTTTGTCGTGAACAATGTATTAAAAATGGCCTCGTTGTGCAGGTAGATCCATTACTTGCTCTATTTGATCCAAATTTCTTTACCAACCATTTATTAGCCGCTTTAAATCAAGAAGAAACCGTTAGCAACTAAAGCCGCATTTGAAATGGATCAGACATTTCATTTGCTGTATTATACCAGATGCTTTTTGTCTGCAGATACTCGAAAATAGCATCTTGCCCATTTTCTCTTCCAAATCCTGACTGTTTATAGCCTCCAAATGGAGCCATGTAACTTAGAGTTCGATAGGTATTTACCCAAACAGTGCCCGCTTGCAGTTTCGATGGAAGTGTTAAGGCGCGCCTCATGTTCTCTGTCCAGATACCAGCAGCTAAACCATAATTGGAGTCATTTGCAATTTGTATGGCTTCTTTTTCATCTTTAAATGAAATTACAGATAGAACCGGCCCAAATACTTCCTCTTGAGCAATCTGCATATTGTTTACAACATTTGTAAAAATGGTAGGCTCTATAAAAAGCCCTTCTGCAGCTTTGCCTCCGAGAACACATTTTGCGCCTTCCTTTTTTGCAATCTCAACATAGGAAAGCACTTTGTCATATTGCATCTTGTTTGCAATGGGTCCCACATTTGTATCAGATAGCATCGGATCCCCTCTTTTAGCTCTTTTGGCAAATGCAACTAACTTTTGCACAAACTGATCATGAATACTTTCTTAAACAAGTAATCTCGAACCTGCAATGCAGGTTTGTCCACTTGCAGCAAATATGCCAGCTATGACTCCTTTCACAGCATTGTCAATGTTAGCATCTGCAAATACAATATTCGGTGATTTGCCACCAAGTTCAAGAGTTACATGCTTACACGCAGTAATTGCTTTTTGCCCGACCGCTTTTCCACCTAACTCAGATCCAGTAAAGGCTACTTTTGCAACTTTGGAATGAGAAATAAGAGCCTCTCCAATTTCTTTGCCATATCCTGTAACTACATTTACAACACCTTTTGGGAAGCCAGCTTTTTCAAATAGCTTTGCAAAAACAAGTGTTGAAATAGAGGTATATTCAGATGGCTTAATGACAACAGTGTTTCCTGCAGCAAGCGCAGGGGCTATTTTCCAACAAGCAAGCATTAAAGGTGAATTCCATGCAGTTATTGCAACGCAAACTCCAAGTGGTTCATATTTCTTAAGAACCTGCATCTGATCCTTTTCAACAGGGATAATTCCACCTTCAATCTTATCTGCCAGACCGCCATAGTAATAAAAGTATTCGGGTAAATACTGCACTTGCGCTTTCATTTCAGTAAGAAGTTTTCCATTGTCTTGCACCTCTAAAGTTGCAAGCTCATCGATATTTTCTGAAATAAGATCTCCGATTTTGCGAAGAAGTTTTCCTCTTGTAGATGGGGTCATAGATTGCCAAGATGCAGAATGAAACGCGTTATATGCAGATTCAACAGCTATATTAGCATCTGCAATTTTACCTCTTGGAATCTGTCCATGATCCTGCAATGTGTATGGATTAGTAGATACTATCCAAGTATCATCGAGGGATGCTTTTTGCTCCCCATTAATGAGCATGGGATATTTTTTCATGAGAAACTCCTTGTTTTTCTGATTCATATCAAAACAACAAAATCTTTCAAAGAATCAATTCATCTCAAAAGGAGTATCGAGATATGTAATGGTTTTTTGTGAAGTGTCGATTTCTACTTCAATATTTAGAGGGAGCATTGCTTGGGTAGAGATATGACCTGATGGAAATTGATATAAGACGGGAAAAGGAGCATCTTTGAAATATTTATCAAAAATATCTCTAAGGGAGCTTTTTCTAACTCCTGCTTTGCATCCTTCAAAGCTCGCTAAAACAACCCCCTTTACTTCATCGAATAGCCCTGACTCTTTTAATTGCCAAAGCATACGATCTATTCGGTAGTGATACTCACCAATTTCTTCTATCAACAGTATTTTGTTTTTCGTAAAAGGCTGCCATTTTGTGCCACACAATGAAGATAGAAGAGCAAGGTTGCCACCTACGAGTTGCCCTGAAGCTGTTCCTTCACTTAACACATCTATTTCCATTTCATCAGGAATGGAAATAGATGTGTCTGCATTTAGTAAACAATTTTCCATGCTAGTTAAAGCGTATTCTGCATCAAACTCATCGATATTAAAATAGTTGAGAACTGGCCCTAAAAAAGTCACAAGACCATGTTTTTGCATTGCAATATGCATAGCAGTGATATCGCTCATTCCAATAAATATCTTGGGATTTTTTTGCATAAATGCAAAGTCTAATTGATCAAGGGTTAAACATGAACCAAACCCTCCTCGACAACACCATATTGCCTTCACATCAGGATCTCTCCATGCTGACATAAGGGCACTTGCTCGATTTTCATCTGTATCAGATAGATATCCAAAAGGATTTGCATTCTCTGGATAATATTTTGTAAGAAAACCTCTTTTCTCAAGCATTGCTTTAATATTTTCTAAAGCGCCGCTCTCTATATCTTCTTCAGCAAGATAGCTTGCAGGAAATACTAAAGCAATCTGGTCCCCTCTTTGCAAAGATTTCGGTTTGAAAAGACAATCTGCTGATACAAAATTCATGATACACATACAAGTGAGTAGTAAAATAGCTTTATAACAATTCGGCACAGAAGTTCCAAAGATTTTTTTTATCTAAGTTATTTTAGCATATGATAAAAAAAACCATACTAAGATTAGTTCAAATAATTAATATCGAATTTGCAAATGAACTCTAAGAAAAAGAAGCTTCACCTAAATCTCTTATAAGCATTTTTACTCTTACTTTTTAAGTGGAATCTCATCCCACGAGGTTCTTATAGCAGATATATAGGAAAAAGCCTGCTCTAAGCAGTCCATAGGTCTTCCTGAAGTAACTTCATCATTGTTTAATGCGACAAGTAACCGATAAACCACATATAATTCACTCGGCAAATTGACTTGCCCCAGATTATTAGAACCTTCCCCTTCTTCAAAAAGAGGTAAAATGTCTGTCTGAATAAAGTCTGAATTTTCAAAAAGATCTGCTTTGGACTCAATGGGAACTCCATCCCTATAATTCTGCGTAGATTGATAAGTATCCACAAGGATTGCAACATTGCTTTTAAATGTTTTGATTTTTTCAATACTCTCTTGTAAGAGTTCCGATGTTGGATATTTATCCGACTGAAGTAGTTGAAGCACTCTATTGATGCGAGGTTGCACG
>JAJFMG010000019.1 GCA_021772295.1 Chlamydiota bacterium
TCGCTATTTTCTTCTATCCATCTCTTCACATGCGTAGAAAATTCAGTTTCTCCACTAAGTGATTCGACGAAATCAGAAATTTTTGTATCATCTAAATTCTCTTGGATGAAATTGAGAAATTCATCTTCAATTTGGAATCTGTTTTGTGTTGGAACATCCGCAAGTGTTAGTGATTTGAGTTGGTTTTGTTTGAAATCTTCAATAACTGTTTTTTTAGAGTTATAGAGTTTCCCCGTGATGGCAGAAGAGTATACTGTTTTGGAAACAGGCTCTTTCCTTTTTTGAATGTAGTTAGCAATCACTTCTTTATCATCAGATACGTAGAATCTTTTTACTTTAAGTCCATCAAGTCTTTCTGTGTTTTCCGGACATTTTGATACCCAATCATAAATAGCGTCTTGAGGATTTGGGTGCGTATTGTCACCAAAGACTTTTCCGGTAAAAGGACAAATATAAATTTTTGCTGTGTCTTCATTAACAGAGGGAAGGCCGACCTGGATTTTGATCTCTGTCTCTCTCCAAAGCTTGCCATCTTTTTCTAATTGATGAAGTAACTCTTCTTCACTTTGGTAAATAGTCTTTTCTCGAATAAATAAAACAGGTTTGAGTTTGTATTTTTTCTCTAAAAAGAAAAAATAGGTTGTGAGAAGATCTGCTTTTTTATTTTGCTTAAGAAATTTCTTTAAAACTTCCTTTAAATTGTCACTAATGACAAGAGTAGACATTTTTACCTCAATCATGGATATCCTAGGGAAGAAGGGTAGCAGGGGTAAAGATTATAGATCAAGACCAAAGAATGTTCTTATGGAATAATTTGACAAATATTTTTTTGAGCAACTAACTCAAAAATTTATTGGGGTTGTAGTGAAATGTATGGTATAATATAATCTCGTTTCACCTAAATCTTCTACTATAAACAAAGTAGGGTGTTTTAAACTAAATAATATCTCAATTTGGGGGATAATAATGAGCTTTAAGTCTGATGAATTAAACCTGGTATTGGAAGATCTCAATATAGAAGGCTATGAAAAAGTCGTTTCGATCACTGAAAAAAGCACCAATTTGAAAGCTATAATTAGTGTACATAGCACAACGCTCGGTCCTGCTATGGGTGGCACTAGAATTTACCCATATACAAAATTTGAAGATGCTTTGTTTGATGTTCTTAGACTTTCGAAAGGAATGACATATAAGTGCGCAATTGCAGAAAGTGGACTTGGTGGTGGAAAAAGTGTAATCATTGCAGATTCATCTAAAGACAAAACTCCAGAATTACTCACCGCATTTGGTGTTGCGGTAGATAGACTTATGGGTTCATATATTTGTGCTGAGGATGTAGGTTGCTCTTCAGATGATGCTGTAAACATTCGAAAAGGTACAAAACACGTCGTAGGCCTTAACAGTGAAAACAGCAGTGGAAATCCATCGCCATATACTGCATGGGGAACTTTTAGAGGAATACAAGCTGCACTAAACCATACTTTTGGCTCAGATAGCTTAGAAGGAAAGGCAGTAGCTATCCAAGGTCTTGGTAGCGTTGGAGTATTGTTAGCAGAACTTCTCTATTGGCATGGAGCAAGCCTTATTATAAATGACATTGATATGGAAAAAGCCAAGAGAGTTGCTAAACGATTTGGTGCTAAAACCGCTACATGTGAAGAAATTTTATTTACTGAGTGTGATGTTCTTGCGCCATGTGCACTTGGAGCTGTTATTAACAAAGATACGATTCCAAAATTGCAATGTAAAATTATTGCAGGTTGCGCAAACAATCAACTTCTTGATGATGCAGATGCAGATACTCTTCATAAAAAGAGAATTCTTTATGCACCTGACTTCGTTATCAATGCGGGTGGGCTTGTGAATGTTACAGAAGAGCTAGAAAAAAATGGATATCAGCCAGATGTTGCAAGAAAAAAAGTGGATCAAATCTATACGACAATGATTCAGCTTTTTACTCTTGCAAAAGAGAATGATTACTCACCTCTTAGAGCTGCCATGAATTTAGCTGAATACAGACTTAAATATGCTGTTGGTAAAAGAGAAGACGGTCCCTATTTTCACCATGTAAGTTTCTAGCTTGAAAAAAAGGTTCTTTTTCTCAAGACTCTAACTTTTACATAGGAATATTTTGGATACACTTCAATCTCATCTGCAACAACTTTTTTCATCAATTATTCAAGATCTATTCTCTAATAAGGGAATAGATCTGTCTTCATTTCTTCCATCTGAAATTACAAGTTCTACGCAAGAGAGTTTTGGTCACTACCAATGTAACTCTGCTTTAAAGCTTGCAAAGGCTTTTAAGAAAAACCCAAGAGAGATTGCACAAAAAATTGTGGATGCTCTTGATGCAGAAGAGGTAGAAAAAGCAGAACTTGCCGGACCTGGGTTTATCAATATCACTTTTACAAGTGAGTTTCTCTCGAGTCGTTTAGAAAAAGCGCAAAAAGATAAGCGTTTAGGCCTTCCAAAGCTTAAAGACAGAAAAAAAATCATTGTAGAATTTTCTTCCCCTAATATTGCAAAAGAGCTCCATGTGGGGCATTTAAGATCGACAATTATTGGAGAGTGTTTAGCTAGATTTTTTACATTTTTGGGACACGATGTTCTTAGGCTCAACCATGTGGGTGATTTTGGGACTCAGTTTGGAATGCTGATTGCTTATTTAAAAAAATATGAAGCAGACGTTATTTCTGGAAAACGCAAAGTGGCTATTGATGAACTCATGCAATGGTATAAAGACTCAAAAATACTATTTGATAAAGACCCTGATTTCAAAAAAGAGGCTCATAGCGAAGTCATTGCTTTGCAAGCGAGTGCTCCAGACTCTGTAAAGGCTTGGGAAAAAATCTGTGATATTTCAAGAGAGGCGTTCCAAAAGATCTATGATCTTTTGGATGTTACTATTCAAGAAAGGGGCGAATCATACTATAGTGATATGCTTCCCTCAGTGATAGAAAATTTAGAGAAAAAGAATCTTATACAAGTTTCAAATGGCGCTAAATGCGTTTTTTTAGATGGGTATGTACAAAAAAATGGAGATCCTCTTCCACTTATCGCGCAGAAAAATGACGGGGGCTACAATTATGCGACAACAGATCTTGCTGCGATTACACAAAGAGCGCAAATAGAAAAAGCAGATAGAGTAATTTGTGTTGTTGATGCAGGCCAAAGTTTACATTTTCAAATGGTTTTTGAGGTAGCGGAGAAGGCAGGGTTATTTGACCCTAAAAAATCTAAGTTTGAGCATGTAGCCTTTGGTGTTGTTTTAGGCGCAAATGGAAAGAAATTTAAAACTCGGGAAGGGAAAACAGAAAAACTCATCGACTTGTGTATGGAAGCTGTGTCGCGAGCTAAAAATATTCTTCAAGAGAAGATGGAAAATGTTTCTGATAAAGAGCTCGAAGATTATGCGACTATTTTGGGTATTGATGCGATGAAATACGCAGACCTTTCTTGTCAGAGAATTAAAGACTACACCTTTAGTTTTGATCGAATGCTGCAGTTCGAGGGTAACACGGCATCGTTCTTGCTTTATTCCTATGTTCGCATATTAGGGATCTTCAAAAAGTCAGATATTGACGTTTCTTCAATAGCAAGTTCTTTAACTGTTTCTCATCCATCAGAAATAACGCTTGGTCTTCATCTCCTTCGATTTGGAGAGATTATAGAGCAGATGGATAGAGATCTTCTTCCAAATCGGCTCTGTGATTACTTGTATCAATTAGCAGAAAAATTCAATGCATTTTTCCGAGATTGTCATGTAGTAGGTTCCAAGGAAGAAGAGTCAAGGCTTCTACTCATAGATTTTGCAAAAAATATTCTTGCAAAAGGTTTATATATTCTGGGGTTGAAAACCCTTCCTAGGATGTAATATCTAATTTGTTTTTTTGATGTGGCAGTTCCTCTACATATCTAGGAATGGAGTAGCCTGGTTGGCATGCTTTTAATTTCTCGATTAACTGAAGCCCCTTTTCCTTTTCAACTTGAAAGTGTTTTGTGCCAGAGACTGGATCTAATTGATGCAGGTAATAAGGAATAATGCCCCTGTAGATGAGCATTTCATGTAAAGTTTTTAGCGTTATTAAATTATCGTTAACACCTTGTAGTAACACGGATTGATTAAGCATAGGAATGCCAAGTTTTTGTATGCTTTTTAAAGCATGCAAAACATCGTCATCGAGCTCTAAATAGTGATTAATATGAGTCACAAAGATGATTTGTTTAGGAGACTCTTCTAAAATAGATAAAAACTCTTTATCCACGCGTTCAGGTATTCCAACTATAAATCTAGAATGAAACCTGATCAGCTTTACATGCGGAATATCGGAGAGTTTGTGTAAAAGTGATCGCATAGATTCATTACTTAAAGAAAGCGTATCACCACCACTTAAAATCACTTCTTGAATTGATTCATCTTTTTCAATTCGATCGATTTCTATTTCAAAGTTACCAGCAGTTTGCTTTTCATAAGGGTAGTTTTTCCGAAAGCAATATCTACAATGCATTGCACATGCAGAAGTTGTGACAAGCAATGCTCTGCCTTCATACTTTTGTAAAAGTTTGGGGGCGCATAAAAAAGAGTCTTCTTCAAGCGGGTTTTTAGAAAAGCCTTCTTCTTTTTCTAATTCGGATCTGGTGGGAACGAATTGTTTGAAAAGAGGGTCGTTAAGACTGTTTTTTCTAATCTTTTGGGCAAGACGCATTGGAAGATTTAATACAAAGGGATAATGAGAATTTAAAAGAGATGATTTGGTTGCGTCATCAAATTCTAAAAAATCAAGCAGCTTGTCTAATTGAGTGAAATTATTTTTTTGAATTTCTCTATAAACAGGCGGTTTTTTTATTAAATTCATAACTATCCTTTTCGGATAGTATAGATTAAACTGCAGCCTTTGTCAAAGAAGCAGTTGGAACCTTTTCCCTTACAATATTAGCGTTTAGAGATAGAAGCTTTTCTTCTAAGTGCTCATAGCCGCGATCGATAAAGTGAAGATTGGAGATAGTACTTTCATCTTTTGCGATTAAAGCTGCCATTACATATGCAAATCCAGCTCTTAGGTCGGGAATGGCAATTGATTTGCCAACTAAGGGGGTAATTCCTTTTACAAGCATGCTATGACGGTATCCTTTTTGCGCAAATCGACATGTTTTTCCTCCGAGACAATCTGTAAACAGTTCCATTCCTCCTCCCATTTCTAAAAGCGTCTCAACATACCCAAATCTATTTTCATAGACAGTTTCATGTATAACAGATGATCCTTTTGCTTGTGTTAAGAGTACAGCAAAAGGTTGCAACCAATCTGTTAGAAAGCCTGGGTGTACATTGGTTTCTACGTGGATGCCACCTTTAAGAGGTCTGTCGTAGAAAAATGAAATGCCATTTTCTTTTACTGTGAATCCCGCGCCTATTTCTCGTAATTTATTTAAAAAGATAACAAGATCTCTTTGTTTTGCCCCTTCTACGAATACATTGCCTTTTGTGCTAATAGCAGCCATTGCAAGAGAGGCAACTTCAATTCGATCTGTGATAACAGTATGCTCAACTTCATAAAAGGTATTGGTTTCATAAATATGAATAGTTCTTCCTTCATCCACATGTATTTTTACACCAAGCTTTTGTAAAAATAAAATAAGATCAATGATTTCAGGTTCGATGGCAGCGTTTTTGATTACAGTTGTTCCCTTAGCTCTACAAGCTGCTAAAATAGTATTTTCTGTGGCGCCGACAGAAGGGTAGGGGAGCGTAATATGCGCTCCTACCAGGCCATTATGAGCTTGAGCAAAATAGGCACCTTCATTTTTCATTTTTCGATATTCAACGTTTGCGCCAAGTTTTTCAAGCGCGTCCATATGGAAGTTCACGGGTCTTTTACCAATATTGCAACCACCAGCCATTGGTACAATAATGTCTTGATCTGTTCGACCAAGTAATGCTCCAATCATTAAAATAGGTATGCGATTAGCACCTGAAAAGCGTTGGGGAATGTAAGTAGAGGAGAGCTCTTTGGTAATTACTTCTAATATCTTTTTTTCTTTGTCCCATGAAAACTCCATGCCGATTTCTTTACAAAAAGAAAGAGTCGTTTCTACTTCTGTGATATTTGGGACGTTATAGAAAATACATTTCTTATTGGAGAGTAAAGATGCCACAAGCATTTTGGTAATTGCGTTTTTTGCACCTGCTGCTTTGACAGTTCCTTTTAGTGGAGTGCCACCTTTGATTTTCAGTATTTCCTTTTTCATAGTTCGATTCCCGCTTGTTTTCCTCAAAATAACAGATAATTCAATAAAGAGGCAGTCATATTTCTATTCAACCCAATTGCGAAAAATCTCTATAACTGCGACACCTTTTGCGCATAGTTTCATTGCGCATTTGTTATGAATTTTTGCTTTTCCAAAATAGGTAACTACAAGAATTTGGACCTCCTCTGATAAGGGATGGTCAGTATTGTAAATTCTTCGAGTTAGAGAAACCATTGAAATAGTGTTAAATCTATTTGCTTCTATGTAGTTCAAGAGAACTTCATGAAGCGGCAGGATTTCTAGATTTTGATGTTCAATTGGGGAATGAACATCAATGGGTCTTGTTGTTTTTACAGCAGCCATGCTAAACACTTCTTGATTAAAGAAAGAAATGATATCTGGAAAAAAGGTGTTGATCAAGTATTTCTTTTAATTTTTTAAAAATGACCTCAAACAAGTAAATTTTCTATTTTCTTAGAGGATTGATATTATTCTTTGCTAAGAATGCTTTTCATAAAACCACACCCTGTTAATAATGCATAAAAACTGCAACAGCTGGAGGTAAAGATGAAGCATCCAATTTTTAAAACAGGCATCGGGCAAGATAGTCATCGCTTTGATGAAAAGAAAAAAGGGGACTGTGTTGTTGCAGGTGTTGTTTTTGAAGACACACCTCCACTTGATGCTGACTCAGATGGGGACGTTGCATTTCATGCCATTTGTAATGCCATTACTTCTATCACACACGAACCAATCCTGGGGAAAATTGCGATTGATCTTTGCCATAAAAAAAATATTAGGGATAGTCGGATCTATCTAGAAAAAGCACTTTTATCCCTAGGCAATCACGAAATTGTAAATGTGGCAATTTCCATCGAAGGAAAAAGACCTATGTTTCAGAAAAAAGCACGGGAGATGAGGCAAAGTATTGCAGATGTCCTCAAACTAAATATAGATCAAATAGGAATGACGTTTACAACTGGTGACGCCCTTACTTCTTTTGGAAGAGGTGAAGGTTTGCAGTGTTTTTGTACGATTATGATGATGACAAGGTTGTAACCAAAATTTCACTTAGTCGCGACATTTGCCTACTTTCATGCTCGCTTTTTTTTCTTTTTTCAAGAAACTTATTATGAACATGAGAATGTCAATAATCTCTTAAATCTGAATTTTTTTGATCTCTCTTCTTATAGTCGATTCATTCATATTGATAGTGTTAGCAATCACAGCTTTTGAATCGCAACTTTGCAATAAAGTCTCTATTTGACATCTTTGAAACTTGGCCAGATGATGGTAGTCTTTGGACATACTTTCTCCAATAGGTGTGTTTTTCCTTAAAAAACCACCGTGGATGATTTAGCTATCTCTAGCCAATTTTTATTTTAATATTTCGTGCACTTAGAGGTTGAAAGGTATCTGTTCACGAGGGGCATGAGTTTTTCTGAGATAATTAAAAACTACTTATGCTTTAAAATCAGATTGTTGTGAAATTTAACAGTCATTTGATTTCTTTCACTTTGCATGATTTAATTCATCTCTATCCAACTGATTATGTGAGAATTAGACAAAAAATTGCACCCCTGTGAACACTTACGTTGAAAGGGCGACTTAATTTAAAGGTGACATTTCTATTTAACGCCAACACCCTTGCTAAATATAATAAAATGCAATATAATTTAGACGTTAATTAGGAGGTGAACGTGGCATTTATTAATGAGCTAGATCAAGCTGTAGGATTCTTGGCTGGAGTTAGCCCGAGTGAATTGTTTGATAAGTATAATGAAGTATCGAATGGGATTAATGAAAGTGGCCTGGCATATTTTGTTGAGACCAAAAAAGGCAATATGCTAGCCGCATCACTTCTTCTTACTAGTGCATATAGTGCTTTGGTACTTAAAGAAACCTATTCTATTATAAATTTACAGGGGGGGGATCTAGAAGGTGTAGTTTTTGGGTCTTTAAAAAAAGCTAGTTCAGCTAGTTTAATTTATTTTGCATTCAATGCAGGTGCTTATGGTCTGTTTAAAGATGAAGATGAAATAACTGCTCTTGATGCATTGACTCATGTTGGATTTTATACATGTAAGATGGGCGCAACAACTATTTTAATGAGAGGAGCAATCAATCTGATATGGCCTTAATACACATCCAAAAGATATCTATTCGATATTTTCATTTCCTTCGTAAAGGATTTGGTTTCTTCCTTTGTCATTAGACCCTCTTTCTCAATAATTGCATGAAGAGTTTCATTTACTCCTTTTGCCATCTGTTTAGCATCACCACAAACATAAATAGAGGCTCCATTTTGTATCCAATCATAGAGTTCCTTTGCGTGCTTGTTCATAAGGTCCTGGACATAGACCTTTTCTTTTTGATCTCGAGAAAAAGCCAGGCTTAGTTTTAATTGTCCTTTGCTCTCTAAATCAGTTAGAAAATCTTCATAATAATAATCATGGGCTCTTGTTTGCTCACCGAAAAAGAGCCAGTTTTTAGAATTATGCTGCGCTCTTTCTTGCAAAAATCCCCTAAAAGGAGCAACTCCTGTTCCGGGGCCAATCATAATTAGTGGAGTTCCATGATCACTTGGAGGATGAAATTTTGATGGATGAAGGTAAATTGGAACCCTATCTCCCTCTAAAATATCCAAGCAGAGAAAATGGCTTCCTAAGCCATAATGTAATTTTCCATTTTTCTCGTACTCTACCATTGCAACAAGTAAGTCTACTGTGTTCTGCGAAATTTGTTGCGAGGACGCGATCGAATATAGCCTTGGAAGCATAGCTCGAAGATGACTTACTAGATCTTGTGGCTCAATTGCCTTGATTTCAAGGTATAAGATCCAATCTAGAAGGGATCTTTCTTGCAAGGCATGTTGCCTATCTTGTTTGTTTTCATCTAGCAGGAGGTATTGTAGTTCTTGATGTTTAGTTGACAGGCCCTTTTCAAGAACCATCTCTAAGAATGCCCCTGTGAGTTTGGTAATATTGGCATTATGTAATAAATAACTCTCTATAGATACCTTAGATAAAGTTTTAGGATGCAGCGCTGTAGAATCTTTATCTATTTGCAAAAGATCTAAAATCTGATCGACTTCTTTTTGGCAGTTTCTAGGAAGGATGCCAATGGCATCTCCTGGGGTGTATTCTATATTGGAATGAGAAATATCTAATTCAATGTGGTAAGTCTTTTTATTAGAACCTTTTTTGGTAACTAGCTCTCTCTTAAGTAATTTAGAATAAAATGGATTGTTTTTGTTATAATCTGTCATTACATCTTTACTTTTTAATTAATTCTGATTAATAATAAATTTTATAATTAACAATGATGATAAAGGTGGGTATGCGCATTTTACTTGGGTTTGTGTGCGTGTTAGTAGTGCATGGGTGCGCAGTTAATGGGTATAAGCAAGGTTATATCCTATCCGATGCGGCCATGGTTGAGCAAAAAGCTTCTACTATTAATCTTCAGTCTAATGAGGAAGATTTCAACTTTTAAATTCCAAAGAACTTATATCCTTGGTTTGCCATGCTTTCATAAGCTTTGGCATTTTCTTATTGGAAATACCACCTAAAAACTCAATCGCTTTTAAAAATCTTGCTCTTACAATATCTTTGCCTAAAATTGCCATTGAATCAAAGAGCGGCGGACCAAAGTGGGTTCCTGTAATTGATCCAAATAGAATTGGCATGACCACCTTCTTGTGATTTACACCGAATAAAGCTGCGACTTCTTTAGATGCCGCAAATATAGAGTCTTTTTCCCAGCCATTTTCTTCTAAATACCAAATCATGGACTGCAATAGAGCGCAAGAAAGATCTGAAGAAATTCCCTTCGGGATAAGCAGTGAGTCTGTGAGCGGAATGTGATTTACAAAGAAAAAATGACAAAGTTCAAAAAATTCACCAAAGGTTTTAATTCTGGTGTGGCAGAGTGGCATTAGCTTTTGCATAAAGGTGTCATTAAAACCCCACTCTTTGATTCTATCCCAAAGTTTGTCCTCTGGTATGGTGTTAATTAAGTAGTGTTGATTTAACCAATCGAGTTTTTTGATATCGAAAAATGCTCCCGAAACCCCTACTCTTTTTACATCGAAGGAGTTAGTAATTTCTTCCAGAGTGTAAATTTCCTTATCACCTTCCATACTGTAACCCATAAGGGTTAAAAAGTTAACGAAGGCTTCAGGGAGATACCCTGAATCTCTATAGTAAAAAACAGAGGTGGGATTTTTACGTTTGGAGAGTTTTTTTCCACCCTCTCCAAGTAGAAGGGGCATATGCATAAAGATAGGTTTTTCAAATCCAAAAGCTTCATATAGATAGATGTGTTTAGGTGTGGAACTTAACCATTCATCACCACGGATAACATGAGAGATTTTCATAAGATAGTCATCGACTACATTTGCTAAGTGGTATGTTGGAAAACCATCAGATTTAAGAAGGATTTGATCATCAATATCCGCCCATGGTACAACAATACGACCTTTGATGGCATCTTCATAGATACATTCCCCAGTGAGCGGTATCTTAAGTCGAACTACATAGGGTTGACCTTCTTTTTCTCTTTGGGCAATTTCATCCTTACTAAGATTTCGGTGCCTTCGATCATAACCGATTCTCTGGCCTAGTTTTTTACTGACTTCTCGCATTTCTTGGAGCTCTTCTGCGGTGCAAAAGCATTTATAGGCTTTGTCATCATCGAGAAGTTTTTGGCAATACTCTCTATAAATTTCTGTTCGCTCTGATTGTTTATAGGGGCCATAAGGGCCGCCGATATCCGGACCTTCATCCCATGTAAGTTTTGACCATTTAAGGGCTTTATAGATATTCTCTTCATACTCTATTTTGGATCTGGATTGATCGGTATCTTCTATCCTTAGAATGAATTTACCACCATGGTGCTTTGCAAAAATTTGATTAAAAAGAGCCATATAGGGAGTGCCAACATGTGGGTCACCAGTTGGAGAGGGAGCAATTCTAACGCGAACATCTTTCATAAGTGGGGTAGCCTATTTTGGTGTTAAATCAGAGTTATTTTCTCTTGTAATGACTAATAATGCAAGAAGATCGAGATGTTTGCTTTGTGTAGCTCTTGGTAACTGATTCAATTATTGCTTGGGACAAAAAGTCTATCTACGATAATTCTTTTCTTCTTATCGAGGTTTTAACGGATATCTCGTTCGCAAAAACCTTATCTTTATATTTAGTTAGAGCCGGTTTGGAGTAGAATCATATCCTTCATAATATTAAGAGTTTCTTCTAATTGTAGGTCATTCATACCGAATTTCTCAAAGGTGTCGATGTCGAACTCTGTTTTTTTAAGTTCGGTAAGGAAGTTTTGATAATTGGGATTGTTTTCGATGCGAGCTGTGGAATTCTTAGTAAGAGTATTTAAAAGGTCTTCGTTGAAGTCTTGTTTTTGTTGCAGGTTAGTCTTATAGGCTCTCATAACTCGACCTCGATGGAAAGGATGAATGTCAGCGAAGTCATCTTCGAAATTCGGGTCGATGGAGTCAGGGGTAAGGGGATGTTTGCCGTGACTCTCTCCAAACTCAAATTCAGATAGACTGCCAGGAACAACGATATTAGCTTGCGCCCCGTTTAACTGAGGACTTATGCCAGATACGGTGTAATAAAGGCCTCTTGTGACCTTGTATTCTCCTTCAGGGTTAACTTTAGCTTGGTTTGCAACGCTTTCGAGTGTAAATGTTTGGTATGAGCCTTTTCCATAGGTCGCTTTATCTCCGATAATGAGCGCTCTTCCATAGTCTTGGAGCGTTTGTGCAACAATCTCTGAGGCAGAGGCGCTACCTTTATTGGTAAGAACGACAAGAGGGCCTTTCCAGTAAGGGTTGCCTTCGATGTTACGTAAGTGTTGGATCCTTCCTTGGTGATCTTTTATCGAGCAGACAATGCCCTTTTCCATAAAGAGGCCGCATACGGCTACAGCTTGGGGAAGAACACCTCCGGCGTTATTTCTAAGATCTAGGATCACTCCATGGATTTTATGTTCTTCGGCAATCTCTTCTAAAGCCTTTTGAATGTCAGAGGCTGAAGAGAAATTTGGGTCTTGGTAGAAGGAAAAGAGTTTGATATGTGCGATAACACCATCACCAAAAGGTTTGATTTGCTTTTCGAAACGGGTTTCTTTGAGTACGATTTCATCTCGAACGATTTCAATATCGAAAGTTTCTTCTAGTTTTTCCTCTTTAACAGAGTCTGTTTCACGAAGCAGTGTTAGCGTTACAGGAGACCCTTTAGGGCCACGAATTTTTTCTACAGCATCTTCAATGTCAAGTCCGATAATAGGTTCTTTGTTAACTGCTATAATGCGATCCCCAGTCTTCATTTTAGTAGACAGAAGTGCTGGGCCACCATCGAGGAGTCTTACAATGGTAAGCCCGTTTAAATCATCTCTAAGCTGCGCTCCGATCCCAAACAGGCGCTGCTGGACTTGAATCATAAATTGGGTAGCTTCGTTGGGAGTGAAGTACATCGTATGAGAGTCGAGAGCTGAGCTAAAAGCCTTTAAAACGGTTGCAAGAACATGTTTAGTTTGTTTTTCTGGGGAGTCTTCAAGGACCTCGGATTCACGAGAAGTTCTACGCTTATTAATACGCTTTAGAAGCATCTCCTTACTTTCATTATCGAGTTTGTCTGCCATTTCTAGTTGAAGAGAGCGTAGCTTATGAAGCCTATTAAAGAGGTCTTCTTCATTATTTGCCCATGTAAGGTCTTTAAAATCAGAGGCGTCAACGTTTTTTAAGAGAGGTTGTATAGCAAGACGTTCCTCCATTGCATTTCTTCTGCTTATTGCTGTAACCATGCTTGCATACATAGCTTCAAAAACTGAATAGTTTTCACGCTTAAATTGGATCAAAATTTCATTTAATCGTTGCTCAGAGGGTAAAAGCCACTTATCTGTCTCTTTTTTAGTTAGATAGGTTTTTATAGGGTCTAGTTCATCTAAAAAGTTAGATAATGTTCTTTTGATAAGCTCTTTAGTAGGTTCTTTAAAAGTTACATGAGCTTTTAAAATTTCCTCAATTTTTTTCTTGGTAAGTTCGGGTGTGAGATCAGGTGGCGTTGCTTGGAGGTTGAAAATGAGTAAAAAGGAGAGAATCCAGGCAGAAAGAAAACGCATTGTAAAGCCCTATGTTTTCTAACCCATTTATAGTAAGTAATTAAAACAGGTTGTGATTAGTAGTTTAATGTTTTATTTGCATGATAGTCAGAGGGCTTCTTTCACGCTAGCACTAAATAAAAAAAATCTAATTTGCTAAAAGTTGTTGATTAGTATTATTAGTTTTGTAATAATTACTAATCTAAGGAATAAATATATTAGCATAAATAAACAAAACAAGAGATTTGAGAAACATAAGCTCTAAGTTAAAAACTGGAGTGGTTTGAATAACTATCTCTTATTATAAGACTTTTTTGAAATCAGGAGGAAACCCGATGAGCATGGATAACGGAAATCCCTTTTCAGGCCAACATGGAAGAGAAG
>JAJFMG010000181.1 GCA_021772295.1 Chlamydiota bacterium
TTTCACTCATGTGCAAAATTTGTATTTAAGCAAGAGAAGATGACTCAAATTATCTTGGGTGTGGTAGGTATCATCGTTTCAATTTTTGTAGCGCCTCTCATCTTTTTAATGCTCGGACTACTTGGCGGTAAAGGAATTGTAGAGCTTGCTACAAAAAAGCAGCATTAATAGACAACTTCTACCTAAAGTAAAAAAGCCCAATTTGCTTTAGAAAAAAAAGCAGCGCCATTAGGTACTGCTTTTTTTTATATCATAAATCTTTGTAGTATTACATAAACGCACAAGAACCATGTATATTTACAGAGATTGGGCTATCAATTACGAGAGTCAAGTTGACTGAGACAAAAGATTTATTTAAATTCTAAACCTCCCCAAGTTTCATTACTCTGAACTTCTCACCTCAGCGAAATGAACTGCAATGCATGTTGAAACATCAAAGCTTTTAGGTCTGCTTACTTATTAAGCATGATTTTCTAAAGCTAATATAGTCTGCAAGGGTAACATCATGATCTCTTATTTCATTTAAGAGACTAAGTTGTGTGTTTTTTTCCTCTAATTTCGAAACAAAACTGTCCCATTCATTCCAAGTTTGCATCTCAAGATCATATTTGTTTTGTATTTCATATAATGAGGCAATTCTAAGTAGGTTAAATCCATATAGAGTCATATGATTACTTTGCTCAATATCAAGGAAGCAGCTTTTCTCCATCTCTTCTTTCAAAGAGAGGGCCTCCTCTATTGCTTGTTCTATCTCACCATTTGTAATGTGAATCGTATTTTTTGAAAATTGATCAAAGTATGTGGGGATACTCGCTCTTGCAAACAAGTGCTTCGAAGCCTTTGTCGCAGCATCTGTTTTGCTTTGTACAACTAGACTCTGAATAATACTGTCTTCATATAGCGGAAAAAGCTCAGGATGCTTTTTTAGAAGAGCACTTACTTGTTTAAAAGATGCATCATCTTTGCTATTTATCCATGTTTGGAATGCATTTGCAACCTTAAAAAAGTCCCTCTCTTTACTATTTTTTTTACTCGATACATTCAATAAAATAGCTGTTACTAAAGCAAGCCCAAGCCCAGCGTAGGTAATCTGCTTTTTAAAGGGTGTGATTAGAGTTTTAAATGAACTGTTTTTTTCTGTTTCCATTATCTAGTTTCCCCCACCTATTTTTTGATCAATGCCTGATTCTATCGAAAGAATCTAAAAGATACAAGATTATGAAGAGAAGTTATTCTGCGTTCTATATTATCGATCAGACCAGCGAACCAGAATTTGAACATCCCTCGCGCTCCAAATACTCAATTACTTCTGACAAAACTTTCCTATGACCTGATGAAAAAGGATATTGGTGGATTTCATTGATAGAGTAGAATTTGTCTAAAAAACCTGAATCAACCTCCGATGCCTCATAAATAGAGGGAAGTAGCTTCACTTTATACTTTGTGAAATGGTGAATTACCTGCGAAAGATCCTGTTTGTATTCTAGCTTTATATTTAGATCTTTCTCAAATAACAAAAGAGGGTTGATCCCCTCTTTTTTTTCTAAATAGGGAAATTCATATAGGTCGGCCATAATTCCTGATGAATTTTTACGTACTAAAACTTTTCCATTATAAAAGACAACAGCAACCTCGCG
Organism: Chlamydiota bacterium; assembly: GCA_021772295.1. Lineage (GTDB taxonomy): Bacteria > Chlamydiota > Chlamydiia > Chlamydiales > Simkaniaceae > JAJFMG01. Next base: position 1,638 of record JAJFMG010000181.1, read on the forward strand.
CTTTAATGCAATGATCTTATCTCGTTTGGGTTTGATAGGGAAATCCTTTGGATTTCCATGTAAATTCGATAGGCAGTTATCTTGGAGGGGGCACTCGCTGCACTTGGGGTCTTTATCACAGATAAGAGCCCCAAGCTCTATTAGAGCCTCCAATACAACCCAAGACTCATTGTCACTAAGAGCCAATTCCATATAAGTCTCTACCTGTTTTTTTGCCTCTTTGGATTTGATCTGATTTACAATTTGAAAGTGCCTGGCAATAACCCTTTCAATATTGCCATCAATTGCAATCTCTCTTTTATGAAAAGCAAAATTTAAAATAGCACCAGCGGTATAAGGACCAATACCCGGTAGAGACTCTAAATCTTTTCTATTTGAGGGCATTTGACCGGTAAATTTTTCCATCACTTCAATAGAGGTTCTGTGGATATTTCTGGCTCTTGAATAATAACCAAGTCCTTCCCAAGCTTTAATCACAACTTCAGTGGGAGCTTTTGCAAGGGTTTCAATATCTGGAAACTGCTGCATCCATTGTTTGTAGTAGGGAATGGCAGCTACAACTCTTGTTTGTTGCAGCATAATCTCAGAAATCCAGACCTGATAAGGGCTAGGATTGCTTCTCCAGGGGAGGTCTCTACGATTTTGAAAAAACCACTTTTTTAATAAAGAGGTATCAATTTGCCCACTTGGTGGACTTTTTTTCCTATCTACAGTGGTTAACAAACTTTTCCTCGATGATTTTGAGAAAGTTAAGTATGGCACTATCTTTGCATATAGTCTATTACCTAAAGTTGTAGTAGAGGAAATTTCTATGTCAGAAAACAAAAAAAACCAATGCAAAGAGCTCAAAAGATTCAAGTCTCTTCTCAAACAAGAAATTGAGCTTCGAAGAGAAATTCTCTCTATGAAAAAACAGGAAGAATATGCGCTTATGACAGCAAATTTTTCCCAATATGAAAGCATCAGAGCTCAAAATGCCTATTATATTAAAAGCGCAAACCATATCAGCCAATCAAGAATTAGCATCATGCAGCAAGTCTTGGACAAAAACCCAAGTTATTTAGAAGAAAGTTTTTCTATTTCAGATGAACTGGCTTTTATGCAAACAGAACTCACTCATTTGATTGAAGCAATTCA
>JAJFMG010000182.1 GCA_021772295.1 Chlamydiota bacterium
AACAGCTCCCCAAAACAAGAAAATTAAGGCAGTGGCAATTTTTCTGTTTTGTATACTCATGATGTATATAACCATTACCTATGTGAATAAAGGAATCGTCACAAATTTTTTTCACTTTAAAAGACATAGCCCCTCTATTATCTACGACAATGTAACACTTCTTTCTGAAAAAATATCCTTTATAACTGTCAAGGATAAGTCTAAATCAAGTTTTCCAGGAGATCATGCTACAACCGCAATCTTATTTGCGATCTTCTCTCGATACTTTATGGGGAAAAAACTCGGTTTTTTTGCGAGCCTCTATGCAGTTTTCTTTTGTCTTCCAAGACTTATTTGCGGCGCGCATTGGGCAACCGACATTATCATGGGAAGCTATGTCATTGCTCTTGTCACTACATGCATTGCCTTAGGAACTCCTATTCAGTATTATCTAATTATTGGTTTTAAAAAGAGTCTTCGGGCAATAAAATTATATCAAAACATAAAGGCATAATATGACATCTGATTTTGAGAATCTTTTAGAGATCGGAAAAAAAGCATCAACTCTAAATTCAATCCACTATCTACTACAATGGGACCAAGAAACATATATGCGTCCTGGATCTGAAGATATCAGATCCAAGCAAAGAGAACTTCTTGCAAGTCTCACACATGAAGAAAAAACAAGTCCAGAGATCGAGCTAGCCCTTTCTAAATTAATTGACCTAACATCTGGTGAGATCTTAGATGACAGCCTTGATAATGCCAAAAAAAGCGCTCTTAGAGAATGGAGAAGAGATTTTAATCTCAATAAAAAACTTCCTGACTCCTTTGTTAAAAGCAAAGCAAAAACTATTTCTGAAGCCACAAGTGTTTGGGCAATAGCAAAAAAAGAAAACAACTTTTCTCTTTTTTCTCCTCACTTAGAAAAAATTGTGGCAAATGCAAGAGAAGAAGCAAAATATTTAGGTTACAAAGAGCATCCTTATGACGCTCTTCTAGACCAATACGAACAAGGAATGACAAGCAACTCTCTCACTAAGCTCTTTGCTGATCTAAAACCCTTTTTAGTTGATCTATGTAAAAAATGTGCAAACAAAGAGCTTAACGATGAAAGTTTTCTATTTGGTTCCTTCTCTGATCAAAGGCAATATGAATTTCATCAGTTTATGCTAAATGAAATGGGACTCGATCCCAATTATTCAAGGCTTGATAAAACAAATCACCCTTTTTGTATTCCAATGCACCCACACGATGTCAGACTTACAACACATCAACACTCATCAAGTCTTTTTGAGTCTATTTCAGCAGTGCTGCATGAAGGAGGTCACGCACTCTACGAACTAGCGCTTAACCCTAAAAACTTTGGCTCCCCCTTATGTGAAGCGGCGTCTCTTGGTATTCATGAAAGTCAATCTAGATTCTATGAAACTATTATTGGACAAAGCCATTGCCTTTGGAAACATTTTTATCCAACTCTCCAAAAAATGTTTCCAGATAAACTTGGACCAATTTCGATTGATACCTTTTATCAAACGATAAATGCAGTAAAGCCTTCTTTTATTCGTATCCATGCAGATGAAGTTACATATATTTTACATGTGATTCTCCGCTTTGAAATAGAAATGGGTTTGCTAGATAATGAGTTTGAAGTAAAAGACATTCCAAATATTTGGAATCAAAAAATGCAGGACCTACTTGGCATTGTTCCAAATACGGATAGTGAAGGTTGCCTCCAAGACGTACATTGGTCATGTGGCTTAATTGGATATTTTCCAACTTATGCTCTTGGGAATCTATACGCTGCTCAAATTTTTGCAACTTTTAAAAAGATTCATCCAGACTTCGAAAAGAAGATTTCCGATGGAAATTTGACCTTTATCAAAGAGTTTTTAAATGAAAATGTCCATAAATTCGGTAGAGAATATACTCCAGCAGATCTAATTAAAAAAATCACTGGCAAGAATCTCGCAACTGACGATTATATCGAATATCTCTCATCAAAATACTCTCAAATTAGGGACAAAAAAAACCTCTAGAGATACTCTAGAGGTTTGAATAAAAAGATAAACGCTTGAAAAATTATCTCTTTGAAAATTGAAACTTCTTTCTTGCTCCAGCAAGACCATATTTCTTTCTTTCTTTCATACGGGGATCTCTAGTTAAGAATCCAACTGTCTTAAGAACATGTCTTCTATCTTCATCTTCTTTTACAAGAGCTCTTGAAAGACCAAGTCTTGATGCAATCACCTGAGCTTCGATACCGCCACCTTTTACTCTGATAACCAGATCATACTTTGACTGCATGTCACATTTATCAAGTGGTGATAAAATACTCTCTCTTTGCACAGCAAGTGGAAAATATTTTTCAAACTCTTTTCCATTTATAGTGCATTTTCCATTTCCTTTTCTAAGGCGTACTGATGCAACAGCTGTTTTTCTTCGGCCTATTCCAATATTTTCTTTTGTCATAATTTTATCTATATCCTCTTAAATTAAACGGCTGCAACAATCGGTTTTTGAGCTTCCATGTTATGTGCTTCTTTTGCAAAGATTCTAAGTCTTTTCATCTGCACGGCTCTCATTCTGTTTTTAGGGAGCATTCCTTTTACTGCATGCTCTATAATATACTCAGGCTTCTTATCCATCATAACTCTATATGGAATTTCTCTTAATCCACTCATTTTTCCAGTATAGTAACTATATAGTTTTTGCGCCTCTTTGTTTCCTGTAACAATGATTTTATCTGCATTTACGATAATCACTCCATCACCACAATCAATGTGTGGAGTAAAAGTAGGCTTATGCTTACCTCTTAATATAGTAGCAACCTCTGATGCAAAACGTCCTAACGTCTTTCCAGCAGCGTCTAATAAAATCCAATTTCTACCAGCTTTTGCTTCCTCAGTTGTAAGCATGAAAGTGGTATTTTTTTTCTTTTGAGCCATAACCTATAGTCCTATAACAATTCTTTAGTCTTTATTTGGCCATACAGCATACCGATCCATGACTTTATTGGAAAGCAAAAGAGCTCCTTTGGAAAGTAAAATATTTTAAATTTGAATTAATACAAACCATTCTTTAAATTCTTATCCAAATCAAATAAAGGAGCGTAATTATATGTCAGCAGTTTCAAGCGATCTATCAGATGTAACCTCTTCAGGCATAAACACTTCTCACTCTAAGGAAGTTGCTGATTTTAACGCAGCATTATCGCAGGCAGAGCAACATGCATCTTTTCGAACCATTACTGAACTAGGATACCATTTTTTTGCATATGAGCTTGATTTACTAGCAAATGTTTTACTCATACTTCCATCTATTTACTATGCTTCACAAAACAGTAACCCACTTGCAACAAGAGATATAAAGAAAATAATTGAGTCCTTTTTATATAACTATATTTATATGCCAGTATCTG
>JAJFMG010000183.1 GCA_021772295.1 Chlamydiota bacterium
TCTTTTAGGGGGTTTTCCCCTTTAAGATTAATCCCAAAGATTGCCTTTAAGTGATTTTGTTTGCTAAGAGGCTCTGGCTTGGAATTCACTTCTTTATTGAGGTGAATAGCTAAATCAGGAATCACTATAGGTGTATCTTGAAAGTGAAGAAGTTTTTTTTGTATCTTATCTGATTTGGTTTTATAAATTGCAATGCCTGCTAGGTGCAGATCTCGATTCAGATATGAGCGAAGAATTGGGCCACCATATACTTCTGTATTTAATAGGCCCATCCCATGAGATTCCTCATATGCATTTGGTTTTAGCTTTAAGGCAGGGGAGTCAGTATGAGATAAAAAGATAACGGCTTTTTTAATTTTTCCTTTTGGTGTCTTCACTGAAAGCAGGGAGCCACTTCGCTCGATGTAGTAGTCTTTAGAGGTTGCAATATCCCAACTTTTATTTTCTAACAGTGGCAGGTATTTTTTCTTTTCAAGCCGCTTTTTTATCTCCTTAACGCAATGATAGGGCGTTGGAGAGTTTTGCATAAACGAAACAAAGTCATCAATTGAGTCTGGCATCCTATCCCTTTGGCTTGATTACATCTACACCTATATACTTTTGCAAAGGTTTTGGAACAAGTGAAGATCGATTTTTTTTTGTCTGTTGGATGAACTCTGAAATTGCAAAAAGATGAAAACAATCTCTTGTGAGATCTGAGTTTGTCAAAAGTGCGTAAACAAGTTGGTCATCAGTAGATCAACTATTGGATCCCAAACAACATTACATTTAAAAATAAATATTGTATAAAGTAATAGCTCTTAAGTTAATGGATTGATTACATCTACACCAATATACTTTTGCAAAGGTTTTGGAACAAGTACTGAGCCATCTTTTTGCTGTCCGTTTTCAAGAAGAGCTACCATAAGTCTTGATGTTGCAAGCCCAGATCCATTTAAGGTGTGTAGAAATGTATTTTTGCCATCTTTATTCTTATATCTGATTTTAGATCTACGAGCTTGGAAATCTGTGCAATTAGACACAGAGGAGACTTCATAGTACCTGTCTTGCCCTGGAAGAAACACTTCAATGTCAACTGTTTTTGCAGCTTGGAAGGACATGTCACCTGTGACAAGCAACATATTGCGATAATGCAGGTCAAGACCTTGTAGAATCGATTCAGCGCTTGCCATCATCATATCAAAAATTTTATCGCTTTGTTCTGGCGTCGTTAAGCAAAACATCTCTACTTTATTGAACTGGTGGACTCTGATGAGACCTCTTTCTTGAGAGCCTGCAGCGCCAGCTTCTCTTCTAAAGCAGGGCGTATAGGAGACGTATTTGAGAGGAAGTTCTTCTTCCTTAAGAATTTCATCCATATGAAGACCATTGAGAACGGTTTCAGAAGTTGGAATCATGTAAAGATCATAGTGCTCATCTTTGATCTTAAATTGTTGATCATCAAATTTAGGAAGTTGGCCAGATCCATACATCGTTTCAGGTTTAGTAAGATGGGGAACCATCCATTGCATAAATCCGTTATTGATGTGGGTTTCCAGCATATACTGAATGAGCGCAAATTCGAGTCTCGCACCAAGATTTTTGTAGATAGGAAATCCACTTCCAGAAATTTTTGAGCCTCTTTTAAAATCAAAGAGATCTAGCTTTTCGTTAAGCTCTAGGTGGTTCTTAAAGGGGAAATCAAATTCTCGTTTTTTTCCATAAGAGGAGAGTTCTACATTATCTGCTGGATCTAAAGATACTTTGATTCCATCAAAAGGGATGTTTGGAAGATAAGAGAGCTTGTCTTTGAGTTCGTATTCGATACTTGTAATTTCATGATCCATTTGCGTGATCTGATCTGAGACAGTGCTCATCTCTTCCACTTGTGAAGATGCATCTTCTTGTTTTCTTTTTTTTAGTCCGATCTCCTTAGACACTTTATTGCGTTTAGCTTTGAGCTCTTCAACCAGAGTAAGAAGTGAGCGGTGTTTAGAATCGAGCTCTATAATTGAAGAAAGAGATACCTTTGGATCTTTCGTTTGTAGTTTTGTTTCAATTGCTTTTTGATGTTCTCGAATGAGTCGGATGTCTAGCATGTTTTTCTCCCTTGTCAATGCATGAAAAAAGAGTAACAAAACAAAAAGAAAAATGGGATCGTTTTTCGTACTTTTATAATCTTTTGGAGGTCTCAATGAGTCAGAGAGTGTAAACTATTTTTTTGTGTAGATTCAGCTCAAATTGAATTTGTTTGACAGTTGATCAATTATAATCGATTGCGTCTCTGCTGCAATTAATACACCTCCATGAGCATAACCTTCAATGGTGTGTGGCGAATTAGTCTCGGGTACATGAACAGAGCCAGCTGGTACAATACCATCATTACTTCCTCTAATGGTAATCAAATGCGTTTGATTTGGAAATAACTCCATTCTTTCGTAAGTTTGCTGAATTTCAGGAATGATGTCTTCGCAAAAGAAATAAAATGGATTATCTAGATATTTAAGTCGTCCTGCAATATTTATAAACGATCTGATGGCAACACTCGGGTCTAGGTCTCGACTCCAAATATATTTTGCAGCTGAGATAGCGCCGGAGGAATGGCCGATAAGTGTGACATCTATGCCTTCTGCGCCCATTGCCATGCATTGCTCTTTAATATGGGTGATTATATCTTTAATTTCTTGCGTTGGAACACTATTTTTCTCTGTTTTAGTAAGAGCAAAGCTATATACATTGTTGATGCCAGCCTCTTGAAGATTTTGAGCAATATTTAAGAAGCAATGAGGGCCTCCACCGTCACCTGGCAACAATAACACTATACTCGCTCTATTTGACTCTAGTGTAGGGATTTTAGGGTTTAGGCCATAAATATGGGGGTTCCATTTGTAGTAGAAGTAGTTTATCACAGAAAATATGACAAAAGAGATGTCTTTGATGAATATTTCATAAATTACTTGGCATACCTGATTTAACCTAGCAAAAAGGCCCTGTTCTCTAATCCCTTTATTTTGAGAGGATTGAGTAGAGGGGAGGTGGTTTGGAATTTGTGATGACATGTAATTTACCTTAATTTTCTCTTATTCCGTTCCATAATTATACATGAAAATTATTATTTTCTCAATAATTGCGACAATTAATTAATTTAATTATCAATGAAATAATAAGATTGTGTATGTCATTGCAAACAAGTGAGCTAGGTAACTTTTTCGAAGGTTATTGGTGAAAGTCCGGATTATTATAGGTCAAGATTAGTTTTGAGGGGACACTCTATATGATATGACTTTTTTTAAAAGAAAAAATGTGCTACTTCTTAACGTTTGATTTTGTTAAAATAGGTGGCAATCACCTCTTGCGTAAGGAAATAATTAACTATGAAGAATACTACCCCTGTAGCTCAAAACCCCCTAATTTTGAAATTTCACCGACTTTTGGAAGCTTTTGCGAAATCGGACGATGAAAGAGACTTTTATTTTGATCGAGTAGAAGGATTTTTACTTTTTGCTGATTTAGATAAATCGGAAGAAGATTTAGCGAATCTTGAAAAAGAACTGACCTCATCGAAAGAGAGGTATTGTTTAATTCCTAAAATGACATTTTATGAAACCAAGAAATTTATGGAAGGTTTTGTAAATGAAAAAGTCTATGACATCGATACAAAAGAAAAGCTACTCGATATTATTCATTCGAAAGATGCAAGAGAGAATTTTGTTGAGTTTATCTATGATAACTTAACAGAGCTTGAAAAATGGCAAGCCTATTATCAAGAGCGCTCCCGAATTCGGATTATTGAATGGCTTCGAAACCAAGAAATCCGTTTTGTATTTGAGGAAGATTTAGATTTAGCAACTCCTGCTGTTGAAAAATTGAAAAGGTATCTTTTCGATGAAAATATTCCAAAAGATGTCATGACTTCAAGAAACGCCGTTGTTGCCAAATCAAAAACGTATTACTCCAATGAAGCTCTGAACCCAAGACCTAAAAGGGGAAGACCTCCTAAACAAGTTGCAAAAGTTGAAGTAGAGCCTCAGTTAACAGTAGACGTTTATGTAACAATACCCGCATTAATTAGGCTCTTTCTATTTATCCCTGAGTATTCTGCGGGTCCTGTAACTTTCTCTGCAAAATTCGATACAGAAGCGCAACTGATTGCAAGTCTTCGTGGATCATCTAGAATGAAAATTGATCCAAAGCTTGAGGGTCTATCTAGAAGACTTGAGTCTCTAAGTCAGTTATCTGATCGTCTCAAGGGAGCTAAAGGACTTGGAGGTGAGGATGAAAAACTTGTTCGAGCTGTAAGTGAGAGACGTGTGAGCACAAAAGAAGATGAAACGGTTGATAAGAAGCAGGGGAAAGTTTCAGCGGTTGCAAAAGGATTTATGCCTGGTAAAACGACAGAAAAGATGGAAATGCAAAAGATGATCAAAGAAAAGAAAAAGGCAGGGATTAAGAGAGTAGCTCAAATAAAAGGCAAGAAAACATAGGCTAAATTATGGCAACAAGCACAATTTGTTTAGAATCACTTCTAAAGTTAGCGAAAGAAAAATCTTTTGATAAAGATTTTTGCAAAAAGACTTTCGAAGCAATGTTGATGACTCGTCTTTTAGATGAAAAGATGATGAAGCTTGTTCGCCAAAATAAGGGTGGAACATTTCATCTTAACACAATGGGTCATGAACTTATTGGAGTAATGTCAGCCCTATCTTTGCAACCTGGAAAAGATTGGGCATTTCCTTACTATCGTGACAGGGCCTTTGCTGTCGGCATTGGATGTACACCTGTTGATATGATCGGTGCCTTTCTTGCAAGAGATATTGGCAATCACTCATCAGGTAGGATGATGCCAGAGCATTTTTCTCAAAAAGAGCTTCGTATCCCTTGCCAGTCAAGTGTTGTGGGATCTCAGTTTTTACAAGCTGTAGGTGTTGCAGCATCGTCTAAACTTAGAGAAACAGACGAAGTGGTTTATGTATCTGGAGGTGATGGGTCAACCTCGCAAGGGGATTTTCATGAAGCGCTTAACTTTGCATGTATTCATAAATTGCCTGTGATTTTTGTAATTCAAGACAATGGTTGGGCTATTTCTGTTCCTGTAAAAGATCAAACTGCTGGTGGCTCGATAGCTAAACTGGCCTCTGGTTACGAAGGTCTTTCGATTTATGATATTGATGGTTGTGATTATGAGATGTGTCAAGTCGCATTAGAAGATGCTGTCAACAAAGGTAGAGGGGGTGATGGACCATCTCTTGTTGTTGCTAAGATTCCACGAATCGGACCTCATAGTAGCTCAGATAATCAGGCTAAATATAAGTCTGAAAAGCATCTGCAAGATGAAAAAGATAAAGATCCTATTCCTAGAATGGAAAGCTACCTACAAGAAAAAGGTGTTTTAACTCTTGATGAGATTATATCGATAAAACAGAGAATCAAGCAGGAGATAGACGATGCCACAGTTGAAGCTGACAAAATTCCATTCCCAGATCCTGATACAATTTTAGATCATGTTTTTAAAGATATTGAGATTGAAGAGAAAATTGATGACTTGCAAGGTGAATCTGTTGTAATGGTAGACGCCCTAAATCATGCTCTTGAGGAAGAAATGGCAAGAAATGACAAAGTCATTGTCTTTGGACAAGATGTTGCATTTGGTAAAGGTGGGGTATTTGGAATTACAGCAGGTCTTACAGATAAGTATGGAAAAAGAAGGTGTTTTAATACTCCTTTAGCAGAATCTACCATTGTTGGATTAAGTATCGGACTTTCGATGAGTGGTTTTATACCCGTTGCTGAAATTCAATTTGCTGATTATATGTGGACCTCGATTAATCAGATCGTAAATGAGCTCTCAAGTATCCATTATAGATCTAATGGGATGTGGAATTGCCCAGTAGTTTTACGTATGCCCTATGGTGGGTATATTCAAGGCGGTCCTTACCACTCTCAGAGTGTGGAAGCATACCTGTGTCATACACCAGGGATTAAAGTGGTTATACCAAGTAATGCCTCAGATGCAAAGCGCCTATTAAAAGCTGCTGTTAGAGATCCTAATCCTGTGATTTTTTTAGAGCATAAAGGTCTTTATCGACAAAGAGTATATTGTGCATCAAAAGAGCCATCCAAGGATTCAATATTACCACTTGGCAAAGCTAACATCGTAAAAGAAGGTTCAGATGTAACCTTAATTTCATGGGGTATGATGGCCTATATGGGCTCAGAAGTTGCTGATAAATTATCTAAAGAAGGGGTCAGCGTTGAAGTAATTGATCTTCGAACTTTAAACCCGCTTGATATGAATGCTATTCTTACATCGGTGCAAAAAACAGGAAAATGTCTTATAGCACATGAAGCTGCATTATTTGGTGGTTTTGGAGCTGAAATCGCTGCAAGTATCGCAAAAGAAGGGTTCGAGTATTTAGATGCCCCTATCGAGCGTCTTGGCGGGGAAAATTGCCCTGTTTCTTACTGTAAAGTATTAGAGGATCGAGGTCTTCCGCAGCGAGATGATTTATACAAAAGACTCAAAGCTTTAAGCGAATACTAATTTTATTGCATTGATATTTTTTCCATGGTAAAACCCTGCGTAAATGAGCAGGAGTTTTTTCATGTATGGATTTTGTCCACTCGCATCTGGTTCGAAAGGGAATGCTATTTATATTGGAACCAGAAAAACAAAACTTTTAATAGATGCTGGTATTAGTTTTTCAAGACTTAAAGCACGCCTTGATGAGATCAATGTAAATATTGCTGAGATTGATGCTGTTATTGTTACTCATGAACACAGCGATCATATCAAAGGGCTTGATGTTCTTTGTAAAAGGCATTCTATTCCTGTTTTTGCAAATGCAGAAACTGCAAAAGCAATTACAGATGTGGTTGATCAAAATATATCATTTAAGATTTTTTCTACAGGAGAGGATTTTGAATACAAAGATGTACTTATTCACCCCTTCAGCGTGCAACATGATACGCTAGATCCTGTAGGGTTTACTTTTGAATTTGATGGAATGAAACTTGGAATTTGCGCAGACCTTGGTTTTGTTTCGACATCGATTCAAAAGAAGCTGCAAGATTGTAATTACCTATATTTAGAATCTAATCATGAACCATCAATGGTATATGCAAGTTCTAGACCCCATGTGTATAAACAGAGAGTTTTAGGTAGGCAAGGACATCTATCAAACGAAGAGTGTGCAAAATTGATTTTTGAGCTTCATCATGATAAGTTACAGCATGTTTATTTGGCGCACTTATCAGATGAGTGTAATCATCCTGATAAGGCGCTTATGATTACAAAGGAGCTTCTTTCTACAAAAAGCTCAATGCCAACTGTATCGATTGCCTATCAAGAAAAGGTAAGTGATCCCATTTATTTTTAAATGGGAATAATTAGTCCATCGTATGCAAGTTGAAAAAGACAATCAATATTGCATTCTTTTAATACATCTTGATGTACCTGGTTTTTAACTTGAAGATCATAATCCTTATGAGCTGGATCATGATGTGTTACGATCCATTCTTTACAAGAAAGTTGTTTAATTAATACGGTAGCATTCG
>JAJFMG010000184.1 GCA_021772295.1 Chlamydiota bacterium
CGGCGCCTTTTGCAATTGAGTCTTGTAAATAGCTTGAGCTATAGGATTCTTGAGTGCTTATCTCTCTTGTATTTTCTGACATATCAAATTCCCATAAATTTATCCGAGAATTATAACAAAAAAAACATAATCAATATATAATAAAATTTTTTTTATTTTAGAGTTATTTTTGATTGTTTGAAATCGTAACTACTTTAATATTAGTTCGATTCCAAGTATATGCAATAACGATACTACCATCAGATTTTCCAATAATTGCAGGATATGAATATTCTCCGGGAGAATTTTCTAAGGTAAGAATGTTTTTCCAGGTGATTCCACTATCTTTTGAACATGCGATATTAAGAGGTGTTCTATCTGTTTTAGAATCATTATAGACAAGTAGAATTTGATTATCAGAAGTTGCTATTGCATCAATGCCGGAGTTTGGATTAGGGAGGTTTGTAAGTGTTGCATCTGACCAAGTGTATCCACCATCGAGAGAAGTAGCTTTTGCAATTTTTCTGCTGTCATATGTTCTCGCAAGCAAAAGCAGTTTGTCATTTGTTTCTACTATTGTTGGTTGAATCATACCGAAATAGTTATTTGGTAAATTAATAGGGTTACTTCTTGTCCAAGTTTTTCCGAAATCTTTTGTGACTTCAACGTAGCACCCCCATCTTTGATAGCTTTCTACAGAGCTTCCACAAATAAGGGTATTATTATTTGTGATGAGCGGCTTGTTTTTAACAGGACCATATATGCCAGCAGGTAATGGTTTAACAGCGCTCCAAGTGTTTCCATTATTAGTGGATTCAATATACGCTCCTGACCAGTTTTGAGGATGGTAACCTACTTTATAAAAGAGGATGAGCTTGCCCTCAACATTTGTGAGTACTGGATTCCAGCAAGGAATTTTACTTGGATCAGAGGCTACAATAATAGGTTTAGACCATACATTATCATGTAAGCGTGACATCCAAATAGAAACGTTTTTTGAACCTTCTTTTTCACCCGCAAAAAAAGCGCAAAGTAAATCACCATCAGCAGTTTCTGCAATCGTTGGTGCGTGGCAGCTTGAAAATGGTGGTGACGATAGGACAAACTCGGAATGAGAAATAGATAGCGCTGACGACTGTATGCTAAAAGGTATGCAAAATATTACGATCTGAAGTAGAAAGTGAGTGTATGTTTTCATGATATAAATGGATGTTTAGGTTATACGAAAGTAATTTAATGAATAAAATATCTCAAACTATATCGATCTTAGAATTTGGAGTCACATGTAAATATGAAAAAAAAGCATGATTTATCTTTGCAGGAAGAGGAAGTTATCCTTCGCAAGGGCACTGAAAGACCCGGTAGTGGAAAATATATTACTTGCAGTGGGGCAGGTATTTATCTTTGTAAACAATGTGATAATCCTCTTTTTGAATCTAAGTCGAAATTCGACTCAGGTTGTGGATGGCCAAGCTTTGATGATGAAATTCCAGGCGCTATAGAAAGAGTTCCAGATGCTGATGGACATAGAATAGAGATTGTATGCAGCAGATGTAAAGGACATATTGGGCATGTTTTTTCGGGAGAAAATCTAACGAAAAAAGACACACGCCACTGCACTAATTCAATTGCAATGGAATTTGCACCAGCATTTACAGAAGGTGGCTTAGAAAGAGCTATCTTTGCTGGAGGATGTTTTTGGGGAGTAGAGCATTTTTTTAAAATGGAGAAAGGTGTCAAAACGACAACGGTTGGATATATTGGTGGAAATACAGTTGACCCATCCTATGAAGAAATTTGCTCTGGTAAAACAGGTCATAGAGAAGCTGTGGAGATTCTTTTTGATCCAGATATCAAATGTTTTGAAGATTTGGCGAAGCTTTTTTTTGAGATTCATGATCCAACGCAAAAAAATGGGCAAGGACCAGACATTGGAGATCAGTATGTATCTGCTGTTTATTATTTGAGTGAGAAGCAGAAAATAATCACGAATAAACTCATCGAGAGCTTGCAACAAAAAGGCATTGAGGTGGTCACAGAGGTTTTGCCTGCAAGCGCATTTTATAAAGCAGAAGATTATCACCAAGAATACTATGCTAAAAATGGAAAATTACCATATTGCCATTCACGTGTGAAACGGTTCTAAAGCCGTTTTGCAGATCCATTACATTTTTTCTGTTATTTTTCGTTTTTTCTTGCTAGTCTTAATGGAAAAAATGGTGCTACATATGAAAAAACTTGTTCTTTTATTTGCAATTCCGATGCTATCTCTTTCTGCGCATACTTTCAATGTGCATGCGGGACCTTTCTTTAATTATACAAGAATTGATTTTGATGCTTCTGAAGATCTAGAAGGATATATGGGGGGGATAAAAGCAGGTGTTGGATATACGCACAAATGGTTTTATTCCAGCGCTGACTTTGAAGGAAGTTGGAACGCTGGGCCAATCACGGGAAAGCCCTTTCAGAGAAGTGAAGCTACTGAGTATTTTGCAGAGCTTCAGCTTGGTCCGAAGTTTTGTTTTTCTCAAAATAGGGGCCATTTTATTCCTTTTATTGGATTCGGATGGGATCGACTGAGATATCGACAAGAGCCCGATATGTTTAATTTGCTCTATGAGTACGATAAACTTTTTGTTCCTGTGGGTTTTCATCTTTCTTGGAGCCTTTCTTCGTTTTTTACTTTGGGATCTTTTTTTGAGTGGAGACCGGATGTATAGTCCCGATTGGAAGTACTTTCAAATAACTTGCATAATGACAAAGAAAATGCATTTAGAGCAGAGCTTCCACTTATTGTAACAATAGATCAACCCTGTCAGTGTTTTTCCCTTTCTTTTATTCCTTTTTTTGACTGGAGTAAATACGGAGAAGACACAGTTAAGAACTCACTTGGGGCATCTCTAAAAATTCCAGACTTAACAAGATGGAATCTAGGTCTTCGATTACTTGCAAAATATGAATTTTAGAAGGAGAAAGTATGCATAAGCTGCTTCATGGTATTATTTTATTCGGCGCAATTTTTTCTCTTAGAGAGGCGCAAACATTTAGTAACAAAGATTTCTTTAAGTTCATGCGAGAAGAGAGACAAAAAACTGCGTGCGATACTAAATTAAATGTTGCTCAGTTTGATGGTGAAAACAGAATTGATTCTCAATCTCAAAACTCAGATATGCAACTATATTCAGATTTTAGGGGTAACTTTGGAAAAGGTTTAGATCATTTCAATTCAGGCTTTATTAATCCGTCTGCGTTTAACTCAATGCTAAAAGCTATTTATTCAGGTAAACAGTCAGACTTTAATAATATCCAACTTGGAATGGGTATTACTAAGCTTACAAACCCTCAAGGAATGTATGCTTACTCTTTAACAGGAATCGATGGATGGAAAAATGCAATTCGACCAGCGCCAAGTTTTGCATCTCTTGAAGCTGCAGGTGAAATGGTTGAACTGTACTGGACAGTACTTGTAAGAGATGTTCCATTCAATAAGTTTAGCGTAAATTCTACTGTTGCATCAGCTGTAGCAGAGCTCAATACTCTTTCTGTTTTTAATGGACCAAAAGTATTGGGAGCTGTTACAGGGGAAACTTTCCTAAGAGGTAATACTCCAGGTGACTTAGCAGGGCCATATATTTCTCAATTTCTATATCAAGATGTACCCTATGGATCTACTACCATTTCTCCTGAGCAAACCGTTCCAGTTGGAGGTACTACCAATGACTTTTTAACTGACTTTTCAG
>JAJFMG010000185.1 GCA_021772295.1 Chlamydiota bacterium
GAGTTCCATCTTTTTCCCATCTTCGAAGTGTGGAGATACTAACACCAAGAAAAATAGAGGCTTCGCCAATTTTATAAAATCTACTCATTGGGGTAGATAATAACAGATTTGGTTAGATTTTTGCAAGCAGTTGCGAACCCATCGCAATTCAAGAGTCATTAATCTAATACCAATACACATTCTATGTCTAATGATGAAGAATCCGATTCTTCAGTTGAATGGGTATACACCTCTTTAAAGTACGCTAAAAAACTCCTCATTCTTCGGTTATTATTAATAAAAAAATTTATAGCATTCCAATATTATTGGAAAATCAAGTATAATAATTTAAAAAAAATAACTTTATGTAATTATGCCTCCCATTAATACAGAAAATAAAATTGAACAAATTGTGGAAACTAGGAGCTTTCCCGATGTAGCGCCGCAGACTTTCTTGAATAACAAAGAATTATTATATACCGTGCTATCCTATCTACCTTCTCCTCCCACAGATGCTGCGAGAACCTGTAAGATATTTAATGAATGCACTGATGTGCAACACAACCTTAAGTTATTCTTTCAAAAATGGCCTTACGACCCTCAGACAAATACTTGCAAACAAAAACAATCTTTTTTAAAAATTCTTGAAGCATCTCAGCGTATCGCAAAATATGTAGATGAAAACTCAGAATTAATAACAAATAAGATTTCATCTTTTGGGTTCTTTGATGTCATGCGACATCGGATTGCATTTGAGTGGAATCTATGGAAAACCTTCATTGCTAGTCCTGCAAATAAATCGCACTTTCAGGATCTTCTTGATACCCAGGATTTCGAAAAAAAATTTGTTCTGCCACTAATTCTCAGATTAATAGAGCCAAAAAACATCGTAAGATTAGAAGATATATACCCATCTGAAGTCAAGAGTCCAGGTGTTTCTGATGAGGATAGTGGCTCTGAACCCGATCCTTCAACAGACATAAGTACAATAGATAAGTTAACTTTAGTTCAATGCATTGGGCTTTTAAAAATTTTTACTCTTGCCAAAATTCATCACGTTACTTTCGCACATGAAGTTGAAACAAGAATTGTAAATGAATGGCACAATGTAACACCGGATTTACTTGATCAAGTTATCATTGGATTTCAAAAATACAACTATAATCTCAAAAATTTTAAACCCTACATTAGCTCCATTCTTGATTCGAATTCTCTTTCATACGAATTTTGCTTTGATAAAGAAAAAAGACAATCACTAAATAAGTCCTTAACTTCACTGCTTGTTTTGTGCTACTTTTTAGGACTTACAAAACATTATGAGCCTTTACTCACACAGATCTCCCTTAATAAAGAAACACTTGATATACGAAATATTGCAAGCTGCCTTCAAATCAGTATCGGCACATATAAGTCTCGTGCCGGCATAAATCCGGCAAATGAAGAGTTCTTTTCAGATATTCTAACTCAAGCTGAATTAATTCTAAATGCCGAGCAAATGAATTGGATTCATGCTTATCAACAAAATGAAAATAACAAACTTGAACCTGATGAAAATTATGTAGAAAATATTGTTTTTTTCTTCAGCACTGTAAGAAGTCAACTAAACCAATGGGTTTTATTTAAAAATCATCTATCCATTTTTACAAATTTGCATCAACTCGAACAACTTCCTGAACATCTTTATTTCAAAATTCTTTGCACAATTTTTAGCTACGAAATTGATATGCAGACACAATTTAATCCAGAACTCATTATTAATTATATGGCTAATAACTTACCTTCTATACATGAAAATGACCTTCTTTTTTTTCTATCGATTAAAATATTATCAGCAGAAAATGGTGTTACTCTCGAAGATGCACTTATTTTTCATATCGACTCAGGAAACTCTAATTATCATAATAAAACACTTCTGGAAATCATGCGCCATTTTGCTTGTAAAGATGGTTCCTATGAAAATCAAAAAGCTATAAGTGTTATATGGAATCACTTTTTGCAGCAAATTGATCAAGTTGATACAACTACACTTAATCAAATGTATTCCCTCATCCATCTATTTCCGCCAGATTGGGGCTTATTGGATGATGAACGACTCACACAAAGTACTATACCCATTTGAAGTCAAGAATCGTCCATTCGAGTTAGAAGCGCTTCCCAAAAAGTTGATGAAAAATCAGAATCACACTCAACTTAATAGCCTCACCCACAAGTAGCTACTTTTACAAGTCTATAATGAAAAGCCCAACAAGTGTCTCTCAAAACCTCTTTTTAAAAATATTGTGATCAAAGCGATTTTTACTCAAAGAAGTAGGATCGACATCCAAATATTTTGATCAATTACTTGAAATTGAAGTAATACATGCCACATATCACAAACCTAACTTTGAACATCAAGTCCGTAGAAATGACTGACAATTACTTCTGCGATATCTTAAGCTTTGCCTAAAAGTTATTCTCAAATAATATTATGACAAAATATCTCTTTCTTGGTAGATAGGAGAAAAGCTCATATCTATTAAGAAAGTAAGTTATGCCCCATTCTAAAAAATTGAATCTCATGCGCTGGACAATTTGGGTTCTTGCTGTCTCTTTTTACTTTTATGAGTATACACTTCGTGTATCACCTGGCGTAATGGTTCCAGAACTTATGAGAACCTTTAATGTAGGCGCCGCATCACTTGGAACTCTTAGTGCTTTTTATCTTTATGCTTATGCTCCCATGCAACTTCCAGTCGGAATACTTATGGATAAATTTGGAGCAAGAAAACTTCTTACATTTGCTGCATTTCTTTGCGGAATCGGTGGCATGCTATTTGGAATGGCTGTTCATTTAAGTATTGCAGAGATTGGAAGGCTCCTAATGGGAATTGGATCTGCTTTTGCTTTTATCGGTGTACTCTATGTTAGCTACCATTGGTTTTCAGGAAAAATCATTGCACTGCTTATCGGAATTGGAAACTCTCTTGGAATGCTAGGAGCATTTGCAGGTGAAGGACCTCTTAGCTATAGCGTAGAATTTTTAGGTTGGAGAATAACAAGCATTGCTCTTGGGCTCTTTGGCTTATTTTTATCCATCTGTATGTTTATTCTAATCCGAAATGACCCAGATAGTTTAAAAAAGCATATTCCAAAAAACAAAGAAAAAACAAATACTCTCAAAAACCTAAAGCTTATCTGTAAAAACAAACAGACATGGGTAAATGGATTTGTAGCCCTTTTTTATTATGCTACTACAGTTGGTTTTGCTGGACTTTGGGGGATTCCCTTTTTAGAAGAGGCTTATCAGCTTGATAAACACACCGCAAGTTTTGCAACATCTATGATTTTTGTCGGTTGGATTGTGGGTGGCCCCATTATGGGTCTTATTTCTGATCGAATTAAACGAAGAAAACCACTAATACTTATCTTCTCTCTTGTCACAGCAGGACTACTTTCCTACATAATCTATGCAAGCCAAATGGAAACCTTCTATCTTTTCATACTACTATTCCTAGTAGGTGTTGCCACATCAGCCCAACTTCTCACCTATTCTTTAGCTATGGAGCTGAACAATAAAGGTGCAAAGGGCTCAGCTGCAGCGCTTACCAATTTCTTTGTATTTCTCTTTGGATCAATTTTACAACCACTGATTGGATTTATTCTAGACTACGAATGGAGCGGGACACTCTTGGACGGCATCCCCTTCTACAATCCTCAAAGCTACCGAATTGCAATGAGTATCTTTCCTATAAGCTTAGTATTAGCATTTGTCTTTGCACTTTTTCTCAATGAGAAAAATCGCGCATAGGCACTTGCAATCTATGGACATACGAACTTACGCTCACATTCTTTATCTGCACATGATTCATCAAAAATTCTCTTTTTTAAATAATCAATCCATATAGGATGATTATTTAATGAAGTTGCGTATTCTAATATACCACCAAGTTTGGCAAACTCCTCTCGATATTCTTCTCCAAGTTCTACAGTTGTCTCTAAACAATCACAAACAAAAGAAGGAGCAAGTATGAGCACACGCTTCATACCTTTTGAAGAAAGATCTCTTAATACATCAGACACATAAGGCTTTATCCACTCTTCTTTTCCAAGTCTTGATTGATAACAAATTGTATAATCGCAGGTGTCTATACCAAGAGATCTTGATAAAGCTTTTGTAGTACGTATGCAGTTAGCTCTATAGCAATGCAAATTTTGTGCACATTTTGTATCGCAACACCCTTTAGTATTACATTTTTTAAATGTATCTGCCTTTTCCAAATACCTCTTTGGCAGTCCATGATAGCTAAATAAAATATGATCAAAAGAAGTTACATCTTTTTGCTCTTGAATTACTTCGGTAAAAGCTTGAATAAACCCTTCATCATCTGCAAAATTACCAAGCAGTGTCAACGGTGGGATCATCTCCCATTTCTTTACAACATCGAAAACCTCTTCATAAATCGATCCAATTGTTGCTGATGCATATTGTGGAAATAGAGGAAGAATTACAATTTTGGAAACACCACCTTTTCGCAGCAACTCCAGTCCGCTCTGAATCGACGGACTCTGATATCGCATTGCAACCTCAACCTGAAAGCTCGAACCAAGCGTTTCCTCAAGTTCTCTTTTTAGTATTTTAGCACCATTAATAAGTGGGGCGCCCTCTTTTGTCCAAATACTTTGATAGAGCATCGAAACCTTTTTTTTTCGAAGAGGAACAATAAGACCTTTTACAAGCAGCAGTCTTAAAAAATAAGAATAATCAATGACCCTACCATCCATTAAAAACTGATGCAAATACGCCTTTACATCTCTTTTTGTAAAGCTTTTGGGACTGCCTAAGTTTACAAGTAGCACTCCTGTTTTCATATATCCTCACGAGTTGATTAAACAACAACCTACGCAATCAAATGATATTTTACCAAAAAAATGCAGCCACATTCGAAAGATTCTTTTTTCTTCTATCGGAAAAGCACTTCTTGGTGCTATAAGATTTCCATCTATGATTAACACTTAACTTAAATAGAGGTATTTGACATGGGAGAAGTTCTAGTTGTTGCAAGTAAA
>JAJFMG010000186.1 GCA_021772295.1 Chlamydiota bacterium
AAGAATACTTTTTGTATGGTCAATCGATGCTGAAATCTCTTGCTTTAAGATATTGATTTTCTTACCAAGAATTGGTTTTTGTTCTGGAGATGCATGACGAAGATCTTGCATCAAAGCAACAATGTGTCCCTTTTTTCCTAGATATTTGATCTCAATTTCTCTTAAATGCTCTTTTGTGGTGATCCCCTCTATATCAGAGTCAAATTGAACCTTGATTTTTTCTAAATCCATTTCATTGCTCGATTCCAAAATCTCTCCTTTTGGGTAAAAAAAATCCGTATGCACACTTAAGTATACATAAGTTTTAAAACTGCTGCAATGTGTAATTCTAAGCTAAAGACGCTTTAGCCTTATCTGCAATAAATGCAAATCCCTTAGGATCACTAATTGCCATATCAGATAGCATCTTTCTATTTAAAACACATCCAGTCTTGGTAAGACCGTTGATGAGTTTACTGTAAGACACTCCATTAATCTTTGCCGCAACACCGATACGGATAATCCATAGGCGACGAAAGTCTGCTTTCTTTTTCTTTCTGTGGGCATAGTTAAATGCCATCGCTTTCATTACTGTATCTTTGGTTTGTCTTACGTGATTCTTACGATCACCAACAAAACCTTTTGCTCTTTTTAGCAATCGTTTTCTTCTGCGGCGAGAAGCAACTGCGTTGGTTACTCTAACCATGATTTACTCCTTAACTTGGGTAGACTTTACGCCTCTCCCATTAATTTCTTAAATTTTGTAGCAATTGTGTTCAAAACAATTCCAGGATTTTTGGATTGTCTTTTACTCTTGGAAGTTTTTTTTGTCATAATATGACGCCTTCCTTGCTTTCTTCTCATTAACTTTCCTCTGCCAGTGACTTTAAAACGTGATTTTAAAGCCTTCTTTGTTTTCATTTTTGGCACGGTATTTGTCTCCTTAACAACTCTTAATTTTTCTTTTTGTGTGGCGCCATTACCATTGTCATATTTCTTCCAAGCAACTTTGGCATTGCTTCCACAATAGAAACTTCTTCTAATTCTTTTATAAATCGGTTACAAAGTTTTCTGCCAACCTCTGTATGGGCAAGTTCTCTTCCCCAAAATGTGCAAGCAACTCTTACTTTGTTTCCCTTTTCTAAAAACTCTTTCGCACGTTTTAGCTTCACTTGAAAGTCATGCTCATCAATATTGGGCTTCATTTTGACTTCTTTCAGCTTTACTTGGTGCTGTGTCTTTTTACTTTCCTTCTCTTTCTTTGTTAGCTGATACCGATATTTTCCATAATCAATAACCTTGCAAACAGGAGGATTTGCATTCGGTGAAATTTCTACCAGATCTAATCCAGCATCTTCTGCAATGGTTAAGGCTTCTCTTGATGAAACAACTCCAACTTGACTACCATCAGGTCCTATCAAACGCACCTGTGGGGACTTAATTTCCCGATTAATTCTCAAACTTTAACTTCCTATCCTTACGAAAATTCAAATAATACGTGCTACATCGTATCCGCAAACCCAAAAAGATACTATAGGATTCCATCATTTTTCAAAAGCTCCATTTTAGAAATAAGCTCACTTAAGCTCATTTTTTTTGAAGTGTTCTTTACTGATGCGCGAACTGTAATAAAATCTTCTTCTTTTTCTTTTTTTCCAATAAGCACAAGATAACAAGGATTTTCTTTAATTGCACTTTGGATTTTTTTATCTAAACTACTATCCGTCGCGTCTACAGTCGATCTAAATCCAGCATTATTAATCTGTTGAGACACTTCATAAGCTTTTGACTCGCAGTCTTTTGATATACTAATTACTCTTACTTGTTCAGGTAACATCTTAAAGGGAAACAATCCCGATGAATGCTCAATGAAAAGGGCTAAAAATCTCTCAATCGAGTTAAAAAGAGACTGCGTCAACTGATATCCTATGTCTACTTTTTCAATCCGTATAGAAGAGAGCTTCCAGGGCTTTGAAGAAATATCTTTTACTACTAAAGATAACTCTAAATACGATCCATTCCCTTTTATCATTTTTTCCTGAAATGGAAGGTTAAGCTCAGTAAAAGCCTTTTTACAAATCTTTTCTTCTTTTCCTAGACTAAAGCCTGCATCAAGTTCAAAAAAATAATTTTCAAATGGTGCGCTAGCAAGAATGGATCTAATGAGTTTTAGAGCAAAAAGCAGCTCGCTCAAAAGTTCTTTTTTTGGAAAAGAAACAATAGAAAGATCGGAGGTATAGGTTGATAAGTCAAATAAATTTTCATCCTTTAACTTAGGCTCAAAATAAGACCCTATTTCAAAATATCTTTGATTTGACTTTGCTACTATTTCAATATACCTCTCATGTGCTAAAAATGCCTCCTGTTTAGAAAAAATTCGTTTGGGAGATATAATTTCAAAAAAACCATTTTTTTTTCTGATATCACGCGCAATCGATGTAAAGTAATGGATCAGAAAAACTCCATTTGCCTTCATGTAGCAAAAAGACTCTTTTGCCTGCTTTACAATCGAAAATAGTTGTAATCTTTCACCTAAAAACAGGTGATTTTTTTTTGAGAGAGTCTTTTGATGCTTTAGATTTTCTTTAAGAGCATCCTTACTTGGAAAACAAAGAGAGGATATACGAGTGACACTTTCCTTTTTCTTTCTAAAAAACGTAGTATATTCTTCTTTAGCACCTATTAACTTCCAAGCTAAACCACTAGGATTAGAATGTAAAATAGGCTCTAAACAAAAATCCACAAATTGATCAATTTGGATCACTTGGCAAAGCCCGCTTTCTTTTTTTATGCTTTCTGATCGTATGGGCTGGTTGTGATGTAATAAATATTCGGAAGCTGAAAAAGGAACCATCTCATGGAGTGTAATGCTTGGATTTTCACTAAAAATCCTTTGCATTCTCTCTGATAGAAAAATAAGCTCTTCTTCAGTAATCGGATCTTTGAAAATAAAATCACAGTAAAACCCAAGATGGGTTAATCCAATATCTACAAGAATTGTGTCTGAGTAAATATCTGTTGCAGCTTTTGCTAGAAGCCTTGCTGCGAAGCTGCGAAGCATGCAAAGTTGTTTTTGGTCTTCGATATTTTTTTCCAAAAATTGTTTTACAAAGAATTGGGATATAGCTGATTCGAACAGCTGACCTCCACGAAGTCAACGTGGCGCTCTAACCAGCTGAGCTAATATCCCTCAAATGGTTTTTTTTACGTGTAAATACTATAGAAAAATCCAAATACTTGCAATTCCTAAGTCTTACGAAAATGACACCCTTTCGATTTAGGATTTTTAAGAGCCCCTTTTGTAATTAAAAGAGCTGTTTCAACTCCGTTTCTAAGACCAAGCAGCTCTTTAGAGAGCTTTGATGCGCTGTAGA
>JAJFMG010000187.1 GCA_021772295.1 Chlamydiota bacterium
TTTTGTCTCCACCAGTAGTTATTTTCATATCCTAGACCAACATAGAAATGTTGCTTATCATTGTAAATATATGTCTGATAAGACAGTCCTAGCTGGAATTGAACAGTTGGAGAAAAACGGTGAGTATTTGCACTTAAAGACACTCTATTATTCTGAATCGCAGAATATTTTTCTTTGTGGTCTACATCAAAGTTACCATAAAGAAGAGCACCAGCTAAGTTACCAAATACACTGAATCCATTTCCAAGGAACCAGCTTGTGTTAACCCCAGTGTGTGGTCCAAGTCCCCAGAAATCTGATTCATCATCAACAGTTACATTGTTAACACCGAGACCAAGGTCACCTCCGTTTGCTTGCCCACCAGAATATGTAACATCTTGCTCTAGATCAATCCACGCAGTCTTAAGACCAATGAAAGGATGGAACGATAAATTTCTACTTACGAAGTAGTGTCTTCCTAAATCTAAATCAAGAATTTTGTAATCAAAATCAAACTGCGATTTTGCTGAGTTACAATATTCAAAATCACCATCACCCTCTGTAATGCCGATGGTTCCTTTTAGAGGAATAATTGAGCTGTTTAGCCCGCCATTTGTGGATGAACTCCCACCTGAGTTGAAGTAAGTAAACCTAAGCATTGCATCCCAACCATCATGTAAGAAGTTGTACCCAATACCAGCTCTTAAACCCCAGTCCCAGCTAAAGTCATTATCTTTTACTCTTCCACTTGTAGGGAGAGTTGCAAATGGATCTTGGTCTGAATATGCAAACTCTGTTCCACCTACTTGCGCTTTCCAATACAGCAGATCGGCTGTTAAAAACCAACCATTCCCGTGTACTTCAGGGCGAGCTATTGCTGTATTTGCTCCGTAAGTACCAACAGCTGTTTCTGTCCGTACTTGCTTCATTTGACTTTCAAGCTCTGAAAGTCTAGCATCAGTTTCCATCGCTGCAAAAACTGTAGACATTGCCACAACTGGTGCAAGCGCAATCGACGCTTTCTTTATAAAATTAACATTCATCTATTTTACCTCATCACATCAAACAAACTTTTTTATCTAACTTTTGCTTTGAGTTTCCTCAAAATCAACCTTTTGCGTAAAATTCTTGGGAATCACAAGTGCAAAAGCCCAGATTTTTCGCATTAAATTCTCTGTATGGAAATAATTTGAATTTTTGACAAGAAAAATTTGAAAATAAAATAATCTCTCTTGGTAAGAACTTGCCAAGAGAGATTATGTTAGGAAGTAAAAATTATTTTCTAAGCTTAGAAATCAAACTTAAAATTAAATGTAATTCCTTGCATCGCTACGTCTTCAGAATATCTTTCATATTTTAAAGGAGATGCATCATCAATTTTAAGCATTTGATTCTGTCTCCAGAAATATTGGTTTTCATAACCAATTCCAAGACCGATATGTTGCTTATCATTATTGATGTAAGTGTCATACCCTAAGCCAAGAGCAAATTGAACGTTTGGAGAAAAACCATGAACATTTGCATCCAAGCTAATTCTAGCATTTTCATCTGCGCTGTACTTTTCTTTATGATCAACATCGAAGTTTCCATAAAGAAGTGATCCCGCAACATTTCCAAAAATGCTAAATCCATTACCTAGGTGCCATTTTGTGTCAAAACCAGCTCTTGGTCCAAGGCCCCAAAAATTGCACTTATCGTCAACAGATACATTATTTACACCAAGTCCCCAGTTAGTACTTCCATCAGGAGTTCCACCAGAATATTTTGTATCTTGCTCTAAATCGATCCATGCAGATCTAAGTCCAATATGAGGACGCATAGAAAGAGAAGAACTTACAAAAAAGCTTCTACCTAGTCCTAAATCTAAAAGATTTACATCTAAATCAAACTGTGAATTCGCTGATTTTGCAAAGTTAAACTGAGCACCTTGATTTTCAGTAATCTCTGAAGAGCCACGAAGAGGAACAACTACGTCATTCACCCCGCCGGTTCTTGAATCAGATCCACTATTATCAAACCATGTATAGGATAACAAAGCATCCCATCCATCATGTAGGAAGTTATACCCAAGACCAAGTCTTACGCCCCAATCCCAGCTAAAATCCATGTTTTTTGTTCTTCCACGAATCGGAAGCGATGTAACAGGGTCATTATCAGAATATGCATATTCTGTTCCACCCACTTTTCCTTTCCAATAGAATACATCAAGATCGATGTTCCATCCTTTACCATTTACCTCTGCTCTTGCAGATGCAGTTTTAGCACCATAGGTGCCCATAGAAGTTTCAGTACGAACTTCTTCCATTTGCTTTTCAAGCATTTCTAGTCTTTCATCTGTATCCATTGCAGCAAAACCACTTGCAGAAACTGCAAGTAATCCACCAAATAGAATCTTAGATAAGATATTGTTATTCATTGCCTACCTCATAAGGTTAATTAAAGTCTAATAAGACTTAATTTAACCTATAAACTATATCTGCAATTAAAAACAAATTAAAATAAACTAATTAGTAATTAAACAAAAACATCGAAAGTCTCAATTCATTGATATAAAGAAAGTTAGCTAACAAAATTATTCTTTTTCTATCATATCTAAAAATGCTTGCAATTGTTTAGATCGCGTAGGATGGCGCATCTTACGAAGAGCCTTTGCTTCAATCTGCCTCACACGTTCTCTCGTAACTTTGAAGCGAACACCAACCTCTTCGAGTGTTTTAGGTTTTCCATCTAAAAGACCAAAACGTTCAATGAGTACAGTTCTCTCCCTATCAGTTAGAGTAGATAGGACCTCATTCATTTTATCTTTTAGAATTGCATAACCTGTAGCTTCATCTGGAGATTCAACAGAAGTATCTTCTAAAAAGTCCCCAAATTGACTTTCACCACTATCACCTACTTCCGCTTGGAGTGAAATAGGATGTTGCGCAATTTTATAGATTTCTCTAACTCTTTCTGGTGTAAGGCCGAGTTCTTTAGCAAGCTCTTCTGGAGTTGGCTCCCTGCCCGTTTCCATCATAAGTTTTTTTGCGCCACGCAAGACCTTATTGATCGTTTCAATCATATGAACAGGAATACGAATCGTTCGAGCTTGATCAGCAATTGCTCTAGTTACAGCCTGCCTGATCCACCAAGTAGCGTATGTAGAAAATTTATATCCGCGGCGATATTCGAACTTTTCAACGGCCTTCATAAGCCCCATATTCCCTTCTTGAATTAAATCTAAGAAAGAAAGGCCTCGATTAGTATATTTTTTAGCAATGGAAATCACAAGACGGAGATTGGACTCAACCATCTCCCTTTTAGCTTCTTGGCTTTTATCCATCCACCTTTGAAGCATACGAACATCTTTTTTGAACTTATCAAGCGTCCTACCTGCAGCAAGCTCTCGTTTTTTCAACTTACGTTTCGCAGCAAATAATTTCGCTCTGGCAAATCTATTTTTTTCAGCTCTCGGAATGAGTTCTTCTATTTCTTTTTCTAATGTAATAAATCGTTCATATGCAGATAAAATTAACTCACCAAAATCATCGATAATATTTGGCCTAAAGTGCATTCTTCTAAGATAAGCTTGGGTTCTAATGCAGGACTTTTCAATTTCTTCCGAAATCTTAATTGCATCCACTTTTTTTAACTTAGGATTTTCAAGTTGTTTAAAAAGATCTTCTAGACACTTATCTTCTTTTCCTAAGAGAGTACTAAGCTTAGGAAGAAACTCTAAAAAGCGATTTTTATCTTCAATTTCTTTTTCAGCAATGATTTTATCGAAACGATCTTTACCCGTGATTAGGTAGTGAGCAATAGAGACACTCTCTCTAATAGAGTATCTAAAGCGCATGATCACTTTCTCTATTTGAAGTTGCGCTTTTTCAATTCTTTTAGAAATTTCTACCTCTTCTTCCCTAGAAAGAAGCGGGACAGAGCCCATCTCTTTTAGATACATTCTTACTGGATCATCAGATGAGCCTTCAGATCTTTTAGGAAGAGTCTCTAACTCCTTTGCTTCTTTTTTCCGCTCGTTTTGTCTCTCAACTTCCGTTTGATTGAGAATCTGAATATCCATTCCACTTA
>JAJFMG010000188.1 GCA_021772295.1 Chlamydiota bacterium
GGAGGGCGTCTCATCTGAGGCATCATCGCTTGCAGCTCACTTAGGACTCGATAATTTTGTGCTATTCCATGATGCTAATCAAATTACACTCGATGGTCCTCTTGAAGAATCTGGTTCAGAAAATACCAAAGAGCGATACAAAGCTTACGGCTTTGATGTTTATGAAATGGATGGCAATGATTTGGATTCGATTCATAGTACACTTACTAAAGCTCTTGAAAATCAAACGAAGCCAATTTTTGTCGAAATGAAAACAATTATTGGTAAGGGGTCTCCAAATAAGCAAGGCACCTTTAAAGTTCATGGCGCACCCCTGGGTGAGGAAGAAGTGGAGGCCACTAAAAAAGCTCTTGGACTTCCAGAAGAAGAGTTTTATGTGCCTCAGGTAGTAACGCAATTTTTTGAAACTAAGCTTGGAAAAGAGCAAGAACTGGAAGATAGTTGGAAAGCAACATTTACCTCTTGGAAAAACGAGAATCCAGAAGATAGCAATTTGCTCGATGTTATGCTCAAAAAGGAAATTCCAGTAGGTCTTGAAAAAGAGCTTACAGCCCTTGAGATCAAAGATCCAATCGCTGGAAGATCAGCTTCGCAAGCATGTTTAAATGTTCTTGGCAAAGAGCTTCCTTTTCTATATGGAGGGTCTGCAGATCTGTCAGTCTCTGATGCAACCATGATGAAAGAACTTCCAATCATTAAGCCCCATCAGTTCGATGGTCGTAATATCAAATATGGTATTCGTGAATTTGGTATGGCAACCATAGCCTCGGGGCTTTGGCAAACAGGAATGATCATTCCATACATTGGAACTTTCCTGACGTTTTCTGATTACATGAGAAATGCTATCAGGCTTGCGTCTCTTGCTAGATATCAAGTGATTTATCAGTTCACTCATGATTCTATATTCTTAGGAGAAGATGGTCCAACCCATCAACCCGTAGAGCATTATATGTCTCTTCGAGCAATCCCACGTTTACATGTGTTTAGACCAGCAGATGCTAATGAAGTAAAAATGTCATGGATGGCAGCTCTTCATTACCAAGGGCCAAGTGCCATCATTCTATCAAGGCAGAACCTTCCTGAGCTTCCTCACACGAAGGTATCGTATGAAGATGGGGTTGCAAAAGGTGCATACATTATTAAAAAAGAAAAATCTAAACCAGATTTTACTCTTATTGCTACAGGATCTGAGGTGTCACTTGCTTTGGATGTTGCGGATGCTTTAGAAAAAATGGGTAAGCATGTACGTGTCATTTCGATGCCATGTTTTGAGCTTTTTGATCTTCAGAGTAAAGAGTATCGCATGAGCTTAATTTGCGGAGATATTGGTAAAAGAGTTTCACTTGAGGCTGGCATTAGCCTTGGTTGGCAAAAATGGATCGGATGTGATGGCATTTCAATTTCTGTGGATGATTTTGGAGCGTCAGCTCCAATCGGAGATTTGAAACAAGAGTATGGCTTTACAGTCGAATCGATTCTAGATCGCCTTCTATGAAAAATACTCTTTTCTTAGATGCATTGCATTGCAAAAACACACAGCGACCCCCTGTTTGGCTTATGCGCCAAGCAGGGCGCTTTTTACCTGAATATCAAGAAATAAAAAAAGGCCATGCCCTTCTTGATCTCTTTTTAGATTCGGATAGAATTGTTGAGATTACCAAACTTCCCATCGATATTTTAGATGTTGATGCTGCGATTTTATTCTCTGATATTTTGATGGTTTGTATTGCAATGGGTTTTTCTTTGAACTTTGTAGAGAAAGTAGGGCCGGTTATTGATCCTGTAATTTCATCTTATGCAAACGTAGAAAGCATTGGTAAATCAGATTTTTCGAAGCTTGCTCCCATATTTGATGGAATACAAAAACTAAAACAGGTGCTTGATAGACCGCTAATTGGTTTTTGTGGTGGCCCATTTACTGTAGCCTCTTACATGTTTGCTCGAAAGAGGGGAGAAGGCATCAAGCATATGGATCAATGGCTTTGTGACAAGAAAACATTGCACCTCTTACTTCAAAAGCTCACAGCTTCAACAAAAGAGTACTTAAGCTATCAAATCGAGGCAAAGGTAGATGCGATTCAGATCTTTGATTCTTGGGCTGGAATGTTATCGTATGAGGATTTTAATGAATTTTGTATTCCTTATCTCAAGGAGCTAATTAACTTTGTAAAATCGAAGGATGTACCTGTTATTATCTTCATGAGAGGGTCATGTAGATATGTCAACGAGCTCACTGCGCTAAATCCGAATGCAATTAGTTTTGATGCAGAGAAATCTTTAACAGAGATGGAAAAGTGTTTACCAACAGAAATGGCTATCCAAGGAAATCTAGATCCCGATATTTTACAAGACTCTCTTGAGCAAACTCTTGCCCATGTAGAACAAATAAAAGCTGAAATGAAAAATCATCCCGGCTTTATTTTTAACTTGGGCCATGGCGTTTTGCCTAAGACACCTGTTAGTCATGTAAGGAAGTTAATTGAATTATTAAGATCCTCTTAGGTGACTCAAAGCTTTTTTTTCTCGAAAAAACAGTAGGATTGGTAATAAAACTAATAGATAGAAACATGCAAGTCCTCCACCATACTTAAGAGAAAGGTAAAAAATTCTTAGATTGGTCTGAGCGATCCAAAGGGCTGGAATATAGATGAGAATCACTAGAAAAATTCGGTTGATTAATTTTTGTTTGATTTTGAGCGAGTCTAATAAAAAGTCAACCAGTCCAAGACCAACGCCTAAAAATGACGTCGTGAGTGCTGTAAAATAGAAAACTTGCGCTGAGTAACTAAGAATAGGGGTTTTCAGAAAGATCTTAAGTGGAGTTATGGCTGTTTGGTCAGCAGCAAGCGTTGCAAGCAGCCCGTTTTCACCGCGGTGAGGAACGACTCCAAGTACAACCAGTTGCCACGAAACATAAATCAGGAAAGTAATTGTTGTTCCAATTATTACCGCAAGTCTTAGAGA
>JAJFMG010000189.1 GCA_021772295.1 Chlamydiota bacterium
TGGAGTGCTTCTTTTACCCACTTGGAGACTTCTTCCAGGTGAGTTTCAGGAAATGGTAAATCAAATCAACAACAAGAAACTCCCCTCTTTTTCTGTATCTGGAGAAAACGAAGTCGAGAAGGGCGTTCTTATGACAACAACACCCTATAGTGAATTAAAACGCGCTGCAAGAAGAGTTGCTTTAAACACCCAAGAACTTCTTCTTAGTGGAAATACGAAAGAAATTGATATTGATTTCAAAAGAGGTAAAGAGCTTATCATTAATGAAAAGACGATGGACTCCCTTCAAATCGATCTTCCTTGGAAAATTAGAGATATTGCAAGGTTTGTAGATCCTTCTAGTCTATATCAAAATAGTCTGAGTCTCTGGGACGCTACCGAAATTGCCATCGATCAAAATTTAGATTTAGATGTGGAAAGGTGGGTTGTAAAAGCGGGCAAAGAGGATGTACTTACAGCTCTATCCAGACTTCTACCACAGCTCAATTCTGGAGCTGTAGCGAGAATCATTGATGCAAATTCAGCAAGGTTTGCTCGTGGATTTGAACCAGAACGCGTTATTCGGGGAAAACTTCGCCTTGATCAATCCGTATATGAAGATGATCTTGTTGCAGGCTATACCATCGAAAAAAACATACAGCAAGCACGTGAATATAATAAAGACACAACGCAACTTGATATCATCTTTGATACAGCTGTCGCTTATCTGCTTGTATTAAAAATCCAAGCAGAAAAAGAAATTGCTCTTGAAAATTTGGATCTTACAAAAGCAAATTTACGACGCGCACAAGAACTTGTAGATTCAGGCCATGCAAGACTCTCTGAAGTTTATAGATGGCAAAGCGCAGAGTCTTCAAATAGAGAGGACCTTCTTACTATTCAAGCAAACCTAGACAACATTGAAACAGAATTTAATCGTCTCTTAAATAGACCTCTTAAATCAAGGGTCCATATCGAAGATATGCGACCCTCAAATTTTAGTTTTTTAACAAGTATAGAAGACTTTGAAAAGCTCATTTCCTCTCCCTTAAAAATGGAAAATTTTAAAGGTTTTATGACAACACTTGCAAATGAGCTCTCTCCTGAGATTAAATCCATTGGAGAAGAAATCAAAGCCCAACAGAGAAAATTCATCTCTACAAAAAGAGCCTTTTACCTACCCAAATTTAAAGCATTTGCTGAGATCGGTAAAAACTTTGCTAAAAGTGGCGCTGGGGATAGCTCACCGCCTGGACTCTCTAACTCAAAACCTCAAAAATCTGCAGGTATTGAGCTCTTCTATCCATTCTATACAGGTGGTGAAAGAAAAGCTGCCAAATATCGAGCTTTTTTTGATTTACAAAAGTTAAAAACAGAGAAAGCTTCTCTTACCTTAAAAATCGATGAAAAAGTTGTTAATTCCATCGATAATCTCAAGTCTTCTTTTGATGGAATTTATTGGGCAAAAAAAGCAGAGCTGGCAGGTGCGCAAAATCTTCGAATCGTCACCGAATCTTACTCTAGAGGTGTTGTTTCTATTGTTGACTTAATCGATGCACAAAATACAGCAATCACAGCAAAACAAAACCACTCTGATGCCATCTATGATTTTTTAATTGATATGATGTCTCTTCAAAGAGCTGTGGGAAGTTTTGTGCATTACATGCCACCAAGTGAAAAAATGGAGTTAAAAACAAGTCTCATCCTAAAAGTTTTACAGGGGAAAGCTTCATGAAAATACTCGTGACATTTTTGACTCCCCTTCTGCTTTTCACCTCTTGTAATAAGAAGGAAGCGCAAAAAGATCCTATCAGGCCTGTGATTACCGAAACTGTGGGTCTTATTTCTAAAGCGCCTCCACTCTATTTTTCTGGATTTTCTAAATCAGAAAAATTTATCAATGCAAGTTTTCGAGTTGGTGGAAAAATAGAAAAAATCCCAATCAAAGTCGGAGAATCCATTGAAAAGGGGCAGCTAATTGCAAAACTTGATGATACTGACTACCAATTAGAAGTTCAAGATGCCAAAGCCTCTTTTGAAAAAGCGGAAGCAGAAGCCCGAAAAGCAAGCGCGCAATATCGAAGAATTAAAAACCTATATGAAAGTGAAAGCGCCTCTCGAGATGAACTCGATACATATCGAGCTACAAATGAAGCTGCAAAAGCAACATCAAATACAAACCAATCCAGACTAGAGCTTGCAACAAAAAAGCTAAGTTACACCACCTTATATGCGGATGAGCCCTATTGTGAAGTTTCCGCAAAAAATGCCGAAATTCAAGAAAATGTGGAAGCTGGTCAAACCGTTGCTGTTCTATCTTGTGGAAAGAAATTAGAAGTGGAAATTGCTGTTCCCGAAACAACGATTGCAGATATCTATGAAGGACAAGTCGTAACGATCTTTTTCAACGCTCTTCCAAATAAGCAATTTGATGGAATCGTTCGAGAGGTAGGAATTTCATCTTCTGGAGGAACTACTTTTCCAGTCACGGTTGCTCTTACAAAAAAATATCCAGAGCTTAGATCAGGCATGGCAGTGAAAGTAAAAATTCAAGGCAAAGATATCCCCTATGGAGGCCCTGTTATCGTTGTTCCCATTGATGCTGTCGGAGAAGATCTCTCTGGAAATTTTGTATATGTCTTTGTTGCCAAAGATAAAGACATGGGAATAGCAAAGAAAGTACCTGTAACCATTGGAGAAATCACACCTGGTGGATTTGTAATTCTTGATGGAATTGCAAAAGGTGATGAGGTGATCATCGCAGGCATTCGTTATCTACGTGATGGAAAAGAAGTAAAACGGTTAGATAAAGCCTATTCGATGAAGAGAAAATCATGAATTTTACGAAGCTTGCCTTTAAGAAGGCGCAATTTACTCTTCTTACCATCTTACTTCTCTGCGTAGCGGGCTTCCTTTCCTATAAATCAATGTCTCGATCTGAAGATCCAGTCTATGTAATTCGCATTGCACAAATTGTGACCAGCTGGCCAGGAGCAAGTCCTGAAAGAGTAGAAATGCTCGTTACTGACAAACTAGAAAAATACATCCAAGAAATCCCAGAAGTTGACTACATCGAAAGTGAGTCTAAAACTGGGGTTTCGGTAATCACGGTCCATGTTCTTGAAGAATACAAAAATATGCGTCCTATCTGGGATGAACTTCGAAGAAAAGTAGAAGATGCGCAAAGAGAACTTCCAGAAACTGCATCTACTCCCCATGTTAATGATGACTATGGAGATATCTATGGCATTGTTTTTTCTATCGTTTGGGATGGGTTTACTTTCCGCGAAGTAAAAGACATCGCCGATGATATTCGAGATGATTTGCT
>JAJFMG010000190.1 GCA_021772295.1 Chlamydiota bacterium
TTTCCTTTTTCACAAGTGTCAAGCTTGCAAGAAACGAAACCTTTTTTTGTATCTGAAATTTTGCGGCAAGAATATGAGGATTTACCAATTCTTTTAAGGGGAAAGGCTCCTTTTACAATTCATATGGATCATTTGATTGGATTGAAAAGAGAGATTCTTCGAGAAAATCACCTCGAGCTGATTGAAAGAGATCTAGCAGACATTGATTTTACAACTTGTGAAAAAATGTTGCGTGACTCCAAATCTGATTTGGACCAGTTGAAAGAGAAAAGCAGAACCCTTTTCAAAGGCAAGGAAGATTTTTATAAACGAGATTTTGATTTGCAGTCGTTGCCAAAGTGTAATGCAAATATCGAGAGTCTTTTAGTAAAAATTTATGAGCTGAAACTCAATATGAATGACAAGTACCTTCTCACTAAAGAAAGAGATCACTTGGAAGAGCGTATCGAGGAATATGAAAAAGCTTTGTATCAACTCCTAGAAAAGGAGATTAAAGAGACTGAAAAAGCGATTGCCATCGGAAAAGAGCGGGTAAAAGATCTACAGCAACTGCTTATTTTAAGGCTTAATAAAAAAATCATTCTGGCAAAAAATGCTCTTGTGGAGACAGTTGACACATACAAAGCAGAAATCGAAGGTGAAGTCAATAGACTGCGCTTGAATTTAGATCATATAAAGCAAGATGCTTCAGACTTCACATCTAGTTGGTTACAAGATAATAAATTTGAAATGAGAAAAAAGCTTGGGCTTACAATTATGGAAGGGGTTACAAAAGTCTATGAGGCAAAAAACATCGAAAATAATATTTATAAAGATTCTTCCAAAATTATTGATCCGGCAATGCTTCCAGTTAAGCCACAAAATAAATTCATAATATTATTGTCGCTATTTTTTGCTTTGCTTTTCACGATTTTTTATTTTGGATTAATTGTAGCCAAAAGACTTCGAAAAGGAGATCTATATACGCATGAGCGTTTAGAAGAACAAGGTTATATGTCTTTCGAAAATCTTGATGCTAAAGATCTGAGATTAGATAGACAATCAACAGCTGTATTGGAAGCTCTTCGAAAGCTTTCGATTTTTTTAGGAGACGATTCCAAAATCATTAGTGTCATCTCAACGAAGTATGCCATGGTTTCCCAATTGCTAGCGGAGCTCTATGCCTTAGAAAATAAGAAGACGCTACTTATTACATTAGAATCTTTTACATCTAATAATAGTTCAAAAGAGTTTGAGAAGTATTTAACAGGGAATACAAGTTATCTTCCCGTGAAGCATCAGGAGGGATATGATTTACTTGCAATTGGAAATTTAGATCCATTTGCTGCAGAAAAAATAAAATCAGAAAAATTTCAGATCTTTTTGAGTCGAGTTGGAGCTGGCTATGATAAGGTCATTTGCTTTATGGCCACAGACCCTGCAAAAGCAGCTCCGTATATCCTCTCTTCATACTGTGATAAAACTATCCTTGGTTATAATCTCGATACAACAGATCTTAACTGTTATTTTGATGTAGAAAAAAGACGTGAAATGCCATGTTTGGGATTTATAGAAGAAAAAGCATAGGGGTTTCTACGTGAAAAGAAAAAGAGCGCTTGTTACAGGTGGCGCTGGATTTTTAGGTTCACATCTTTGCAAAAGACTACTTCATATGGGTAAAGAAGTCATTTGTGTTGATAATTTTTATACAGGATCAAAAGATAATTTACTACAGATCTTGGATAATCCTTATTTTGAAATTATCCGACATGATATCTGTAACCCACTTTATGTTGAAGTGGATGAAATCTATAATTTAGCATGCCCTGCATCTCCGATTCATTATCAAAGTGATCCTATACAAACGACAAAAACGAGTGTATTTGGCGCCTTTCATATGCTGGGGCTTGCAAAGCGGCTTAGAGCTACAATCTTCCAAGCATCAACAAGTGAAATTTATGGAGACCCGAAAGAGCATCCACAGACAGAAAGTTATTTTGGACATGTCAATCCAATAGGAAAAAGAGCTTGTTATGATGAGGGAAAAAGATGCGCCGAGACGCTCTTTTTCGATTATCATCAGAAACATGGTCTGCCGATTAAGCTCGCACGTATTTTTAATACCTACGGCCCTAACATGCATCCAAACGATGGCAGAGTTGTATCAAACTTTATCATGCAGGCTTTGGAAAACAAACCCATTACTCTATATGGTACAGGGATGCAAACGCGCTCTTTTTGCTATTATAGTGATTTACTCGATGGCATCTTGGCGTTAATGGAAACGGAAAAAAAAGTGGTTGGTCCAATCAATCTCGGTAACCCTGTTGAAATATCAATGATCGAACTTGCAAATTTAATTGTCTCTCTAACAGGATCTTCATCCAAACTTGTCTTTAAAACATTGCCGCAAGATGACCCTATCAAACGAAGACCTGATATCTCGCTTGCAAATAAACTCTTTGATTATCGCCCAAAAGTTTCTTTAGAAGAGGGTCTTTTACAGACGATAAAATACTTTGAGAGTTTACTTCAGCAAAATGCATCTATTTAACCGCTTGCATCTCTTTCCATTTATGAATGATCTGATAAGCAAGTGATGCAGCTTCTTTTCCGTAGTCTCCAAAACGCAAAAATACAACGACAGCAAGTTCCGGGTTTTCAAAGACATTCGCAGGCGCTATATCTGGATAAGAAATTGCTCCAAACCAAATTTCTTTAGCGAGGATTTTTTTTGACTCTCGATCTAAACAAGGGTTG
The DNA here is from genome assembly GCA_021772295.1 of Chlamydiota bacterium. GTDB lineage: Bacteria > Chlamydiota > Chlamydiia > Chlamydiales > Simkaniaceae > JAJFMG01. The sequence continues at coordinate 2,740 of JAJFMG010000190.1, forward strand.
TAGGCAATTTCGGAGGTTGATGTTTTTCCAATGACAAGATTTTTTAGTGTTAAAGCCTTTCTCATAAGATCGTACTTTCCATAGAAGTCTTTAATTCTATGTGGATGGGCGCTTCCTTCTTGATTCCAACAAGTTTTTTTCAATCCCTCAAAGATATAATCTCGATATGGAATTTGAATGGGGATAATTTCTTTTACCCTTGGTTGTTGTTGCTTTAACACACTTGGTTTTAAGATCACCCCTTGATTTGCAAAAGCTGATAGCATCACAGCTGTTTGTATAGGTGTTGCTGTAAAAGTATGTTGCCCAATTGCAAATGAATATAATCCAGTTTTATTTTCTCGTAGATCATTTGGTAGCATACCAGATATTTCGTAGGGCAGATCAAGACCTGTTCTCTTTCCAAATCCGAACTCTAGGCTTGTTTTTTTGAGATCCATTGGATCTTTAAAAGACCCAGCGAGTAGAGAAAAATACAGATTGCTTGATTTTTCATACGCTTTATGAAAATCTACTTTTCCAAAATTACGATAACTTTTAGGAA
>JAJFMG010000020.1 GCA_021772295.1 Chlamydiota bacterium
GCAGGTCATTATGTAAAAATGGTACATAACGGCATTGAGTATGGCGATATGCAACTGATTTGTGAAGCTTATCAATTTCTTCGATTCCATTTAGGATGCTCAGTAGAAGAAATTCGATCCATTTTTGAAAAATGGAATAAAGAAGAACTTGATTCTTATCTTGTTGAGATCTCCGCTCAAGTCTTTGCTAAAAAAGATACCGATGGCAAATTGCTTCTAGATAAAATTTTAGATGTTGCAGGACAAAAGGGAACTGGAAAATGGACTGCTATTTCAGCGCTTGATTTTGGGCTTCCTGTAACACTTATAGGTGAGGCTGTATTTGCGAGATGTCTCTCTGCTCTTAAAGAAGAACGGCAAAAAATTGCAGAAAAATACCCAGAAAAAATGCCCGCATTTACGGGCAATAAATCTGAGTATATCGATTATGTAAAGCATGCCCTTTACGCCGCAAAAATTATTAGCTACGCTCAAGGATTTATGTTGATGCGTGAAGCTGGAAAAGTAAATAATTGGAATCTCCAGTATGGATCTATTGCATTAATGTGGAGAGGTGGCTGTATCATACGTTCTGCTTTTTTAGGGATGATTAAAAAGGCTTATGATAAAAATCCAAATCTTGAGAATTTACTTCTTGATGATTTCTTCCAAAAGGAAATGAATAAGTGTATTAAGGGCTTTAGAAAAATCGTATCTGCGTCAGCAGAATTTGGAGTGCCAACACCATGTTTTAATGCAGCTCTCGCATTCTATGATGGCTATCGCAGTAAAACCCTTCCTGCAAATCTATTGCAAGCCTTGAGAGACTTTTTTGGAGCTCATACATATGAGCGAATCGATAAGCCTCGTGGGAAGTTTTTCCATACGAACTGGACTGGCACTGGTGGAGATGTTTCTTCTTCTACCTATAACGTTTAGGGAAAAGAATAGCCTTGCGCCTGCGCATTTGTGATAAACTCACCATAGTTTAACTCAAATCCAGGCTCCATTTCTTCGAGCTTGATACATACTAAGTTCAGATCATCAACATCATTTGATTTTTCGTATTTTTTGCATAAATGATCGATTTCTTCATAGATATGGTGCATATGGTCAATCTTAGACTTTTCCATATGGATCTTTTTGGGACTTAGGTTATTCTTCTTCAGAAAGTTATCGATGTTGCTAAGTTCATTTTTCATATTGCGAAGAGTTGAATTAATCATCTCTAAAGCTTTTGATTGATCTGGCATCTTGTCCATATTATACTCCCTTACTAAGTCTTTTCTTAATATGAGTATAATAATTTTTAGTAACAATTACAAGATGAATTTATTAATATGACATATGAGTCTTGATGTAAGTGGTTTAGCTATTCCTCTGCTTTAAGAACGGCCATAAAAGCAGACTGGGGAATGGTAACTTTACCAAACTCTTTCATCTTCTTCTTTCCTTTCTTTTGTTTTTCCCAGAGCTTTCGTTTTCGAGAGATATCGCCACCATAGCATTTAGCTGTTACATTTTTAGAAAGAGCCGAAATCGTTTCTCTTGCTACGATTTTACCACCAATAGCTGCCTGGATTGGAACTTTAAACTGTTGCTTTGGAATAACATCGAGAAGTTTTTTGCAAATGGCACGCCCTTTCCCTTCCGCTTTAGATTTATGCACAAGGCATGAAAAGGCGTCAACGCTTTCAGCGTTGACTTTGATCTCTAACTTAATAATTTCTCCAAGTTCATATTTGCTGAACTCATAGTCGAATGAACCATATCCCTTGGTTACTGATTTTAATTTATCATTAAAATCAGTAATGATTTCATTCATTGGAAATGAAAAAGTAAGTAAAAGGCGATTACCACTCATCGATTCAGTTTTTTCTAGGTTCCCTCTTTTTTCATTAGCAAGTCCCATGATAGCGCCAAGGTAATCAGAAGGCGTCATAATCTGAGAGGTTACATAAGGTTCCTCCACTCTACTAATCGTTGCCGGATCTGGATAATGAACAGGGTTATCGATTTCAAGTTCTTTGCCATTTGCAAGGGTGACTTTATAGACTACACTTGGTGCTGTAGTAATGATATCTAGGTCAAACTCTCTCTGCAGTCTTTCAAATGTAATCTCTAAGTGTAGTAGCCCTAAGAACCCACATCGATAACCAAAGCCTAGTGCTAAGGAACTTTCTTGTTCGACAGAAAGGGCGGAGTCATTGAGTTGTAATTTGACAATAGCATCTTTCAGCGCTTCATAGTCTGATGTGTCAATTGGGTATATACCTGCATATACAACGGGTTTAATGAGTTTAAATCCAGGAAGAGCTTTTTCACAACCATCTTTTGCAGTAGTCACGGTATCACCGATTTTAACATCGGTTGTGTTTTTAATATTTCCAGTAAGGTAGCCCACTTCTCCTTCGCGAAGTTGATCTACAGGGGTTTCTTTGGGAGAAAAAACACCAATTTCTGTAATCTCAAAGGTTTTACCTGATGCCATCATCCTGATAGTAGTCTTCTTTGTAATAGACCCACTAATCACTCTAACATAGACCATAACACCTTTGTATGGATCATAATGGGAATCGAATACTAAAGCTCGGAGGGTTGTGTCATTTTGCGTAAGGGGAGCTGGAACATCTGAGACAATTTTTTCTAAAATTTCATCGATTCCTTTTCCTGTTTTTGCGGAGCATAAAACAGCAGAAGAGGTATCAAGTCCAATGATATCTTCAATTTCTGATTTGACAGTATCCACATCTGCAGCTGGAAGATCGATTTTATTTAGTATTGGAATGATCTCTAAATCACGCTCAATCGCTAAATGAACATTGGCAAGAGTTTGTGCTTGTACACCTTGAGCTGCATCAACAATAAGAAGTGCTCCCTCACATGCAGAAAGAGATCTTGATACTTCGTATGTGAAATCAACATGACCTGGTGTATCAATGAAATTCATTTGGTAGGTATTACCATTTTTTGCCGTGTAATACATTGTGACAGGGTGGGCTTTGATCGTAATTCCACGCT
>JAJFMG010000191.1 GCA_021772295.1 Chlamydiota bacterium
CGACAAAGACTCTCGGACTTACGCTAAACGGTGTACTCTCTGTTGTATTATTGCTTCTACCAGGCATGATTAACTTACCTACATTTTTCCGACATTCCAAGTCGCAAGCCCACTCATACTTAGCAATTACTCTTATAACGATTGTTACATCACTTTTTCAGTATTTTACTCTTAGTGCAAGAATCCAATATTCGACAGACCTTCTAAGTATAAATCTCAGTGCGTTTATGCTGTGTATGTTTACAATTGTATCACTTGTAAGTATCAATATAGTAAATATCTATTTTGCAAGCGCTGCGTTTGAATCAATTGCAAAAAGAGCATCTGAAAGTAAAGACTTAGCGATCTTTGGACTTGCTGGCACAGGTATTTTTGCCATTATTCAATCTCTTCCTCCCATGACTTTCATCTATTCTTGTATTAGCTGTTTTCTCAGCAGTCTTGTAATAGTCCTTCTTGTCGCGTTTTTAATTCGTCTCATCGTTTCTCACAGGCCAAGAACTTTTGAAAAAGCCCTCAATAATTTATGTTGGTTTGCAGGTTGTATAGCTTCTCTAATACAGCTGATTAATAATCCAGAAAATTTAACACGCGCTGTGCTTTCTGCTGTAGGTTATAGCTCATTTGCATATCTGCTTGTGATCTTTATCGAAGAAACCCTATGGTCATATCAACATTCTTCTTTAAAAAAAGAAAAAATTAATCCCCCCCCAAACTCTAAATTATTCTAAATTCTTTATTGACCAAACTGTTTCTTCAACAAAGAAAAGAACCAAAAACGCTAAAAGAATTGTAAAGATACCTACAAGCAATGATTCATGAGAATTGTAATCTCTAAAGAACTGGAACCATGAAGCTACCATTAATCCCACGAGCCAACATACGCTATTCCAAAACTTGATAAATGATCTTGGTCTATGTTTAACTATAATTCTAATCAGCGCATTTACAATTAAAACTACACCGAGATTTACAATCAGAATTGTTAAAAAATTTTCAGTTATACCTACCGGAGACCCCCAAAAACCTGAAGAAAGTGGATAGAATAAAAACACTGCCATTCCTAACAAACTAATAATAGGATATTTATATCTTCCATTCAACTTAAGGAAAATTGCGTCCCAACCCGCAGAAGAAAAATATACATTGATAAGATTTATCGACAAAAATGAGGTTAGTATCAGAAGCCCCACTAAAAAATCATTCAGAACACTACCAACGCCAAAAAAATTATGGTTACCACTCAATAAATAATCAATCCTAACAATCATCATTGAAATTTGAAAAATAGTGTGTAAAATTGCCATAATTGATAACGCTAAATAAGCATCTGCCTTGCTTTCACAATGTCTAGTAAATGTAGGAACGTTCATGTAACCCGCTAACCAAGAATATATTATTGTAATTAGTCCAAAATATGAAAATGAGTATTGAGTTTCGAACAATATATCTTTAGAAGAATGGAACAAACTAAAAATTGTAATTAATATAAGTATCGGAAATCCAATTAGCCCAACCCACTTGATTGATTTTATACCACCAATACTTAATATAGTAATTAATACCCCTAGAATTACTCCTATTTTTAACCCATAAATATTGTGTTCTCCTAGAGAAAATATATTCAAAAATAAAACTACAGCACTTTGCATCTGAAAAACATACCAAATTATACATGCTGGAATTAAGATAACTGCTGCTAATAGTCCTGTTTTATTTCCAAGATATCCCTTAATATTCTGAATTGCATCATTTTTTTGTTTTGCCATCGATACTATTGAAAGACCAATCAACCAAAGAACCAGATTTCCAATTAGCGATACAACTATAGCTGATCCCATACCGATACTCTGCACAAGCTGAGATCCAACTACCATTGATGTTATTCCCAAGGAAGTGCCTAGAATAATTCCTAATTGAATAGGACCGAGCTTATTTTCAATCAAATTTGAGCTAGACAATCTTATCTCTTCTATATCATCGGAATATATACTAATACCACACTAGGTGCTAATAAGACTCATATCAAAAAATATCAAATAAATAAACAATTAAACTTACATACACTGAAACTAGTGTTTTAGAGAATTTCTGATAGAATCACAATAGGAGTGAACAAGAAAAAATAAATTTGGATTTTCTAGAGTACATCCCCTCATAATAGCTAGAGATTTATAATACTCAAAAAGTTTGCAGTCTAAGGCCTCAAAAATTTTGTCATTATTTGAGTCAGGATATTGACGATGAGCAGCTGAGTACGTTAAAATAAGATCTTTAAGATCAAACTTCTTAAATTCAACATCCCAGGTGATAAAATCAGATTTATCTCTACAAACACTACCATGTATTACAAGTGCTGGAGTATCTAGGTCATAATTAGTAACATTTACTGGCAGATATTTTCCATTTTTTACGCTAAAAATGTGGGTAGATTTGTCATGTAGAGAGTAGTTATTATCTACTTCTAATTTTTCGACATGTAATACTATTGGCATGGAAGAGGAAATTGAGTAATAGGTCAATACTAAGGTATACCAAAAACACGGCAAACATGAAAGGTGTCCAAATAAATTATGTGATACAACATAATTATTTGATACCATCTCAACAACTGAATCAGGTAAAGGCAATAAGACTGAAAGATCTTGAATAAATCGAACAGATATTTCCGAAATAATTTTTCTAAGTTCTTTTGTGAGATCTCTAGCAAATGTAGAACCAACCATACTAAGATTCTTTACAAGTTTAGTATCCGTTTTTTCATTTCTAACTACTTTTTTTTCAGGATTTGAGGGCAGCAAAACTCTGACTGTTGTTAGAATGTATGAACAAACTAGAAATTTCTCTAAATGACTTAAGTTGTGGTGGAGTTCGTTCTGATTCAAAAAATCACATAAAGTAACACTCAAATTCCTATGCTCAGGTGACATCAAATAAAAATTAATTTTACTAAGTAATATTTCTACTTTATCTAATATCTTTTCTGCATCTAAATTATTTGTTGAAATTATTGACCAAAGAAGAGAAGCGCGTATTTGACAAGAATTTTCACCCACCAAAGAGTCAAACCTAAAGTAATTACCCAGAAGATATTCTTGCATAGCTTTGGATAAAGATACCAATAGTAATCTGTATTCTTTCAAGCCATCTTCAAGTTTCTGATGTCGTTTTTTTTCTATTTGATACGGAAATAAGGACGTCAACCTTGTATGAGGCATATTGGCGTACTGATTCATAAGTTTGATACTGACTGAATCCTGTGATTGAGAACAAACTATGCCTAAATCAAGCAACCGGTTTTCTGAGCCCATAAAAACCCCTTGCGGTTTAGCGTAAATATTATCACAAAAAAATAATTTTGTCAAGGGAAACTTACATTCCCCCCAATATTTACATGATTATAGATAAGTAGCAACCAACCAAGTGTCTTCATTTTATCAATTCAATTCAATTAAATCAATACATTAACTATGTGATACTAATAAATTAAATACGTATAAACTTAAAAAATGTATTTAAAGCAATAATACCTATTGCCAAAAAAAGACTTACAAGCAAAACAGATTGATTTAACAATAAAATATTTGAATATTGCCCGATATTTAAAATCGTTGGTGTTAACCAGGCCAGAAAATAAGTTGTTCGATCTACTCGATCCAGGTGCCTTTTTGTAATTAGATGCACAAAATACCCTAATATAAACACAAAACTGAGGTTTACAAGGGCTGCATTGGTTATATTGAGCAAGAAAGCCATTGAGAACTCTCCTGTCACAGAGATAAAAACAAGGGTAAGTAAGAACCCAAGTATCAGATATTCCTTCTTCCCGACAAGCGCTGTAGGCGCAAAAAGCTCCCAACCTACTGACGCAGAGTAGACATTGGATACATTGCTGCAAATGGAGGAAAAAGCCACAAGAGCCACAAATGCAAATTTCAGTAACTCACTACATACTACGTCATTACCAGCTGTTGGAATACCCCCAACAGAATGAATCATAGCCCCTAAGAATAAACCTCCAACCCCAATAGCTAAGCTTGTTAACTGCAACATAGTAAGCCCAAACATTGCATCCTTCCACGATCTACTATGGCGAAAAAAAGTAGGCAGATCTGCAGTAATTGCTAGGTTTATCCCAAGAACAAAGGGAAGCATAGAAAGAGATAATGCGCTATGGGCTATAAATGTCCCATTAGATGGCGCCGCAATCAATAGAATTACGAAGGAAACCAAAATAAGAGGCAGGGCAACCATACATAACCATCTTAATGCCACCATCCCCTGCGCACAGAAAATCGTGCTTATAATGCCTATAATAACACTGATCTGCAAAAAAGGATCAATGCCTGGCCCTTCATTGATCGGGAATAGTGAAGTCAAGGAGCTACTTACAATTGTGGTCTCTTCTACAAAAAGAGCTGTGGTAGACAGAAGCAAAAGAGCAGCTATAAGATAAATTCCCCATTTACCAAGTCCCCAAATACTCCCAAAATAATCCTCTGCAATATCCATTACGCTCTTTCTGCCATGATAACTCATAGCAATAAGACCGTACCTGATAATCCATAGAATGAAGTTCGCAATTAAAAGAATGATAATAGAGTTGAATAGACTAGTCTTCTGCGCAAGCACTATACTTGCAAAAAGTACAGGAAGACTAGTTACACCTGTTAGCTGGATAAAAGCTAGTTGCCAAAAGGACTGCTTTGTATCTGGAAATACATGACTATGCTCTTGCGTATTTGTACTCATTTTCAAACTCGCTGCGTTATACCACATATGCAATAAATGAGTTATATCAGCAAGTTACTTATTGCCGTTTGAAAAGGCATGCCCTTTTACGGTTATGATGAATCCAATATCTGAGTGCATTGAATATGAGCTTTCTTCTGACTAAAGCCGCTTAAGCAACTTTATCTAAGCCTTCTGTAATTCTATATCGTTTATAGTTGGACAGTTGTCTTTGCCTTTATAAATGCCACTCTGTGAATAATCCGCTTTAAGTAATTTACTCCACAAATACCCATCATTGGAAAATACATTCCACAATCTACTTACACGAGCTGTGGCACCCAAATCCTTTGCAGAAAGACGAGAAAATATTTTAATACCTAATTCTGCTGGGAAAAAGGCAATTGGATCCTGCGTCCCAGATTCTATAGTAGCAGCCATAGAAACCCTCTTGTTATTGTTAATTAAATTAATTATAACAAATTTTAAATAAAAAAATCAACTTAACTAAATAAAAAAAACTAACAAAGATCAGCTTAAGGACAGTTAATTACTAAGGCCATTGGATTGCAATTAGTTAATTACACCCTTAAAGCCTATGTAAATCACTCAAAAAATGCGGAAGTAGGTTTACTGCTGAAACTGATGCAGGATTTTGGGCATCTAACAATCGATTACACAGTTTGAATTGCATATATGTAGCTATTGCTTGTGGCAAACATCCAATGCAGATGCAAACTTAAAGCTACCTGAAAACCAAGTCTAAATGAGCTTGAAATGCAAACTTCCGATATCTTTGGGAATTATGTAGCTCTGCGCCGGGTACTGAAACTGTGAAAGATAAAAGTTCTATCTTTTTCCATTTAAGATCAATTCCCGTATTTGCTATAGGTAAAAGAAAAAACCACCTTTTCTATGCAGAGTACTTTTCTACCATTCTATTATGATTTAACGTCACCTGATGGATATATCGCTACAATCCTATCAAGAACGGATTCTAAAATTCTAGCTCTTGTAAAAATCGACAACATCCCTAGTTCATTTGTTGGGTTTTCGATTGAAAAAGAAGATGTCTTTTTCAATATGAAAAGCACACTTGCTCAACTTGGTATCAACTGCACTGGATTCAAGTATGATATTTCTTCTAAACTTAAGTCTGCTGAAATTGAGGTAGAAATCATCTGCTTAGACCCTATTGGTAAAACTTGCATGCAATACCTAAAAGAGGGCTCATACATTGGCAAACTCTTTGCTTGCTCAAAAACCAGACGGGTTCGAGATCCAATATATCTATCAAGGATGTTTGGAAGGTCAGACAGAGAGGGGTCCCCCCTTCTCACTCTTGGAGGCTCACATGGTAGTAAGGATCTCAAACTCGAAAAAGTAGATGGAAGAACAATTGCATATCTCGCACTAAAAGATGGTGTGATTGAATATGAAAAAGAAATCGATGGTTTTCTACCGACTCTTGGTAAATCTCTCTCGCAACCTCACTTAAAAACTAGATCTCTTTTAAAACTGAACCAAACTTTTCAAATAGATAAAAAAAGAGTCCTTACGAAAAATCGTATTCTTCTTGTAAAGACTTTGCCCCTACATGTTCGTACTGTATTTGGGAAAGTGGTTGATGACTTACTACCCGATGGTTGTTTTCATACAACAGCATCCATCTTGCAACCAGATACAAAAGCTTCCGGCGATGTATATGAACTTTATGGAACATCGCAAGAAGAAATCAAAGAAATCCCCATTGAATTCTATACTCTTGAACCTTATCGGGAGCACGTGTTTTTCTCAGATAGAGATCAGCTTCAAAATTGCATTGAAGATCCTAAATACTTATTTAGCGCTATGGACACTGCGCCAGAACCTAAATCTGTCAAATGCGCAACCTTTGTTGTAAAGGGTGAGCAGTTGCAAAATTTGCAACACTCTGACTGGATTAAACAAGAATCTCCATCACTCGAATTTCCAGGTCTTATCGATCCCATCAAACAAGCAATCGTTGTTGAAAAATATATAGAGCAACAACCCTCCTATCCTTTTTTAGAAGCTATTGAAAAAGGTGAAATTACCTCGCAAGGAATACTACTTACGCGCTTTTTTCCATCACCTCTTATTAAACGAATGTTACTTAGTAAGCTCATTCAAAGATGCATTAAAAGTATATACTTCGAGCATCCATCAAGATCCTATGATGAATTTTTCTCGCATGAAGATCGATCTCTTTTGCAAGATTTGCCTAAATTTGGGATCCCAATTTTTTGGATTGATAGAACATCCAAACAAATCTTGCAATATATCCCTAAACCAGAAAAAGACACAGGGATGTTTGTACCCCTTGATAAAATTGATACTTTCCGTGAATCAACCGCTATTGGAGTCTATGGGTCCAACTTACTTGAGGGTGACTTTGAAGCAACTCTTACTGAAATTCTATCCGGTCTTTTGCAAATCCAATCAGAACTTACACACCCTCTTTTTAATCCTAAAAAGCCACTTGCTCTTATTACGGGTGGAGGCCCTGGTGTTATGAGTATTGGTAACAAAATTGCCAAATCTCTTGGGATTTTATCCTGCGCAAATATTGTAGATTTTGCAGGAGGAACTGATGAGGTAATTAATGAACAAAAACAAAATCCCTATATCGATGCCAAAATGACATATCGAAGAGATCGACTGATTGAGCGTCAAGCTGAGTTTCATCTTGATCTCCCTATCTTTTTAGTGGGAGGTTTTGGCACTGACTTTGAATATACCCTAGAAGAACTTCGTAGAAAAGTGGGTATGGCAAAACCAACTCCGACGCTTCTTCTTGGCCCCGTGTCTTATTGGAGAGAAAAAATCACTAGTCGATTTAGATGTAATCTTTCTAGCGGAACAATCGAGGGTTCAGAATGGGTAAGCAATTGTTTCTACTGCGTAGAAAATGCAGAGCAAGCCCTCACCATCTATCGCAAGTTTTTTGCAAACAAGCTACTGATTGGTAAAAATGGCCCTGTCTATAAGCAGGGCTTCTTCTCATTTGATTTACATGAGGCTACGGAGTTGGAAGCCAATGATTCGTAGCACCTATTTGAAAAAAGATTACTGCAAGCGATCCAATAAAGATAATCACAAGTAATGGCTTCCCAAATGGCACTGTAAATTTTTCTTCTAATTTCTCGATATATCTGCCTTTCCAAACCATGATCGAGGGCATCAGACCGTATAGCACTGCAACAAATACACCTGCATATCCAATCGCTAAAACAAACGCAGTCTCAAAAAATAATGCAAAAAGCACAGGTGGCAAAAACATAATCAATAGTAAAAGACATTTTCCAAGTGGCGTCTTCTTGATATGCATGCCATCTGACAAAAAGTCATACAAACTAAGCGCTACTCCAAAAAAGGAAGTTACCAATGCAAAAAAGGAAAAAAGCCCAAATAAAAGCGCTATCATTGGCTTTTGTAAAATAAGATTTAAGGCATGAGTAAGCCCTGACACTGCGTGTGGATGTTTTGCTATCACCTCTAAGCTGTTGGGTCCAGTTGTTGGCAATATACCAAGAGTAATGACCTCCCATACCAAATAACAGACTAGAGGAATCAAACTACCAAAAAACAAGGCTTTTTTTAGCTTTACCACATCACCTGTTAAATAAGTCCGAAGACTTGGCACAATGAGATGAGATGTAAAAGATAGAATTACAATCGGTACAGCAGCCATCAAATAAACCGGATCACCACCTTTTAAGTTCGATGCTTGAATATGTGGCGTTGTAAAAATAAGTAGCAAGAAAAAGGCTACGATTAAGCCCACAATAAGAATTCGATTTATGACATCTACAGTCTTTGTACCAAAGACAACTAAAAATCCAAAAATCACCATAAAAAGAAGCACCCCAAAACTTGTAGGGATATGCATGTTAAGACCTGCACTAAATACTTCTGCAAGCAATGATCCCCCTCCTGATAGGTAAGCCGACGCAACTGCATATAAAAGCAACAAAAATGCTGCCCATGCAACTATTTGACCAACGATGCCAAGCCTCTCTTTAGCAAGAGTGATCAAATTTGCGCTGATCTTATGAGACCACAGATTCACCTCTAAAAGCAAAAATACACTTGCCAACATAAATAGAAAACACCCAATAAAAAGAGCTGCTGAATAAAAAAAACCACAGCTACCTGTAGAAATTGGTAGCGCTAGCATACCAGCTCCTATAGATGTTCCAGCTACTAAAAATGTAGATCCAAGGGTTTTATTACGGGTGATTTTCATATGGGATTACTCCAAATATTATCTT
>JAJFMG010000192.1 GCA_021772295.1 Chlamydiota bacterium
ACTTAGCTTCGCGAAAAATTTTACAAATCATTTTATTGCGAATATATGTTAGGCCTTTTTTAATATTTTGAAGATTAATGGGCCCTGGAAAAGTTCCCGGGCTAAAAAACTCAATTCTATTATCATAGATCGCAATTTTTATTGGGCCATCTATATGATAATTTCTATGCACTATGGCATTTAATAATACTTCTCTAATTGCCTCAGCTGGAAGTTCTAATTTTTCATCCCTTTTTGGGCCACGAATAGTAAAAGATTTTTCAAGTTTGCTTAAGATAAAATTATACGCGTTATCAAACTGTTCAAAAAGAGTACCCTCGCAATCTATACTTGAAAGTGCGTTTCTTCCACTAGTTCCAGAAAAGTGTGTGCAAATAATCATTGCCTCAGAAAAAAACCTTTGGGGATTTTTTCCAAATAAAAGAATTCCGCCTATGCTACAATATATTGAGGAATGTTCCTCTACAATAATGTTATAGCTTTCCAACACATCGTTAGAAAGAGATTTGATTTCAGATGTTTTTCGTCCGTTTAAAAAATTATAGATTTTTTTTTCATCAAGATTGTTTTTATCGGTATGATAAACAAGCATCATATCAAATGATCTGCCTTTCGATTGCCACTTCAATTCCTCTATTATATCAGAATTTGCTCGAAGCGTGGAACAACCTAACCTAATGTATGTACCTTTTTCTACTCCTTCAGATTTTCGATAATATGGCTTATTCATCCCTGATGAAACTTCAATAATTAAGAGTTTTTTGCTGGCAATTACCTGCATATATACTAAAGGAATAATTGGAGGACAAGTGGATTCAAAAATACTCTTATTAATAAACTCCATGGTTTGTTGAATTTCTTCTTCAGGAATACCTGTTATAGTACCACTTGAATCCACACCAATAATTAATTTTCCACCTTTCTGATTGCAAAATCCTATAATAGTCTTAACAATTTGATTGTTTTCTGGAATCGTGCTTTTAAATTCTACTGTTGAAGATTCCTCCGAGGGATATTTCATGTGTCATCCATTGTTTTCGTGTTTCATTTCATTATATCAAAATGAAACAATTGAAACAAGAAAACACCGTAGTCTTGTTTCAATTGTTTCACAATTTATTTTGAAACAAGGCATAGAATACGACAAAAAAAATAATTTGAAGAGCAAAAACCGTTGAGCAAACAAACACAACTCTTTTATAACCAAATATATAGCAACAATAATGAAATCTGTCGATACCCTTGAATGTTTCAAACCAGTACTTTAATTGGAACAAGGCTTGTTGTAAGGTTGGAATAGAAGTCCAATTTCATACACAGATAGATTAGGAGAGGCTTATATGAGTATTTTCATTGGTGATAGATCTAAAATCACTTTTCATTATTTATTGGAGGATTCAGGTATCCTTTCACGCGATATGTTTTTACTTTCTCGGTAAATCCTTTGAGCTCCACAGGTTCCATTTCTTCAACATCGAACGTTTCTTTAACGCCTCTCGCATTATAGGTACTTTCACTGATCAGGACTTCCATTTCTTTTGCAAAAGAACATAGCCTTGATGCTAGATTTACATTTGAACCAAGAACTGTATAGTTAAGTCTGTTATCAGCGCCCATATTACCTGCTACGACTTCACCAGAATGAATTCCTATCCCAATTTCAATAGGAGAAAGAGATTCTTCTTTTCTTTTTTCATTCCAAGACTTCAGAGAAGCCACCATATCAACAGCGCTTTTAATCGATTGAATCGTACTATCTTCTTTAGCTACTGGCGCGCCAAAGAGCGCCATCACTTCATCACCTACGTATTTATCGATTACGCCACCATGCTCATCGATTACATGTGAGATCTTCGTCATACAGTTGTTAATAAGAGAAATCACTTCTTGTGGGTCCATTTTTTCCGTAAGTCTGGTAAAGTGACGAATGTCTGCAAAGAGGACGGTTACATATTTTTCCTCACCACCTAGTTGCACATTTCCTTTTAGGGTTTCTTCTGCAATTTCTTGAGATACAACTTTATTGAGAATACCCCTTACTTTTTCTTTTTCTTTGAGCCCTTTGACCATCTGAAAAAAGGCGTGATAGAGGGTATATATTTCATCTTTAGGATCTTCATCGGGCTCTGGAAGGTCGATATCATCGAGCCTTCCCTCACCGACTGTCTTAGTAACCTCCGCAAGTCTAGCAATAGGTTGCGTAACTTTTTTTGCAATGTGATGTAATATAAACAAGATAATTAGAAGAGCAACTACAGATAAAATCCTCATACGATATGAAATGGTATGAATAAGCTTTGTTACATCCTTGTCTAAGCTATCGATCAAAGCAAAAGCTTGCTTTTTGGGCGTGAAGGTAAAGAAATGAAAATCCATAGTTTTATAGGGCTGCATATGGAGGAAGTAAAACTCTTTGCCCCCAACTGTCACTAAACCCGAATTTTCAGTGAGTATTTTGGTAAGTGGAAGTTTATCCCATGATGCATCTTGAAGTTGATTGCCATCTGGTCCAAAAAATTTAACAATGGCGTCGCCAGAAGCGAATGCAATCACTTCATGTACTGAAAGCGCAAGTTCTTTTAAAAGATCTCCTGCATGAATACCCACTGTTAAATACCCAATATCAGGCTTAGAAGAGCTCGGATCTACCAAATACAGGGTATTGCCAAAATAGACATGCTTTCTATCTGGAGTAAGAACGACTTCCATACGATTCAGATTACACAAAGATAAACTTTTTCCAATTTCAAACTTTCCCAAACAATTTTTTACATTGAAAAGAGGCTTATCATAAAATACATCTTTGCTTAAGACTCCCTTAGCAAATTTGTGATTGTTTTCTATGCGAACAATGCCTTTCGGAGACCGCTTTCCAAAAGGGGTAAAACCTCGATCTCCGGAACTAAATAAAGTAGTAAGGCCCCAGATCATGCCAACTTGATCGTAGCGCTCATCAATTGCAATTAACTGCTTTGTAACTTCTTGATCTATTGTATCTAAATAAAGCTGCTCTCCCCCAATTTTTTCTAGTGTCGATTTAGCTTTATTCTTTTCAAAATCTGATATATCTAGAACTTGCAAAGATTTTGTCATCTGGTCCCATTTCTGTTTTGTTGGAATCAGATCTTGATTTGATAAAAGCTTCTGCTTCACTTTTATAATTTCTGTAAGCAAGCTTTCTACAAAATGATGTCTTGTTGGAACTTCAATCCAATCTAAAAATGGCTCAAGTAAATTAATCGAGAGATTTAAAGCATTAAGGTGAATATCTTCAGCCTGGAAGTTTAGAATTTCATCCACCTCAAAAAAGAGATAAAATTCAGAGTTTTCATGCATCGGTTCTTTTTGAAGAGGTTTTTCGCCTCGATAAAAATCGATATCCAATCGAAGACCAATATAAGGGCCGCTCCACTCTAGTTTGTTTACATCATCTGAAGAGTTCACTCCAATAAGCGCTATGTTCTTATCCAGTGGGAAAGCCACCATATCGCTTAAACCCTCTGGGTTTAAAACAATCATGGATGCTAATTGATCTTGATTAATATTCTGTATGAAATCAGCCCAACGATTGGTAATCATTAGGGACGCTGATTTAAGCCAAGTTTGATTTTGTAAATTAGAAGCGCTTGGCATGAAGTCAGCTCGTATTGGCTCATACGATGCGATTCTTCCAAGTAAAGCATCAATTTTAGCTTTTGATTTTCCAACAAGGGCTGCTAGATACTCTTCAATGTGCTGCCGTTTTTTTCCATTGAGATCAACAATTTCCTTTTTGAGTTTGCCTTCAGCAACTTTTAAATGACGCTCAATTAAATGCTCTTCTAAAAAAAAGGATAGTACAAATCCAATAATAAAAAGGGATCCAACCCAAAGAAATAGCCTTGTTCGAAGCTTCATAGAAACCTTAAAAGAAATTATCTAAATCTTTGTCATAACAAATTGAATAATTTGACACCTTACGTTTTTTTTGAAAAAGAGATGGGACCGTCTTCACTCATATAAATCATCTCTTCATGGCGTGCACCGCCCAAATTTTCTAAATAAATACCAGGCTCTAGTGTAAACACCATCCCAGGTATAATGACTCCTTTTTTTTGATTCTTGGCAAGTCTTGGATACTCATGTACTTCGAGACCAATACCATGCCCAAGACTGTGTAAAAAGGCGTCCTTGTATCCATGACCTGCAATATAGTCTCTTGCAACTTTATCTAAATCATGAAAACTCATGCCCTCTTTGCAACTATGAAATGCCACATCAAAGGCTCCCTTCACAATCGATACAATCTCTTTGAGTTTAGAGTCAACATCTCCAAAAAAATACATTTTGGTCATATCACTCGCATAAGACTCTAAAAAACAACCTGCATCGATTAAAATCTGCTCATTTTTACAAAGCTTCGTATCACCACTTTTGTAATGCGGGTATGCGCTATTTTTTCCAAAAGCAATAATCGGATCAAACGAAAGTTTACTAGCTCCTTTTTTCCTTAAAAAAGTTTCAAGCGCAAAAGCCAACTCCTTTTCTGTAATCCCTTCTTGAAAAAGGGTTTCTACATAACTAAACCCCTCCTCCAGAAGGCTACAACTAGCTTGCAGCTTTTTCACCTCTTCTTTTTCTTTACAAGCTCGAAGGTGGATTACTGGATTTTCTATCGATTGCAAGTCAAATATCAGTTTTTCATCTTGCAGTTTTTGAAAAAAAACCGTTCTATCAAAACTCATTTTTTTTCCATCAAAACCAATTTTTCCACTTAGCTGCTTCTGAGCAAACCAAGTTTTGAGCGCTGCGTTAGAAATCAAACAAACCTCGCAATCTACTTTTTCAGCGCACACCTGCAAATACCTCCCATCGACAAATAACGTAGAAAGAGAAGGTGTAACAAGTAATGTTCCCGCAGAAATACTTTCTCCAAGAAGATAAAACAGGTCAGTCGAATCTTCAACGATAAATCCAGCAAGGTTTTGTTTAGCAAGTTGTTTTTGCAGTTTTTCTATTCGATTCATAGGCCTCTTTTCCAAATACTGTGTAAGAAACAAATACCATATTTTCTTTTCCTTTGGGAGAAAATCTAGGTGATTTACAAAGAAGCAACTTTTCAATCCCTTTTTTAGCATCCATGAGAGTATAAACTTTGTTTTTAGTTTGAAAATACTTAGCTGCAATATTTGCAATCTGTTTGCTTTTTTTATCTTCTATGATCTCTGACTCAGATTTTTCTCCAATAGCTAAGATCAATTCTTCTACTAAATCTTTAGCTTTTACAGGGTCAATAGATCCTTCCATAGCATCAATTACAAAATGATTCTTACCAAAGGATCGAACAGAGAGCCCAATTTTAGAAAATAATCTAATATGGCTTTCTACAATAAGCGCATGATCTGTTGCTAGATCAAAAGAAATAGGAACAAGAAGTGACTCTAAAAAAACAGTTGTATTTTGGGAAGATGAAAGACTCTCTAGCATCTCTTCATATAAAATCGTAGTAAAGCAGTTTTTCAAATTAACAAGAATTGAGCCTTTATCTTCTTTCTCTAGCTCTGGAAAAAATGCTAAAAAAGGATCTTTTTTACAGAAGATATATTCTTGATCCATTCCAATAACATCTACCTCAAGTTTTTCAGATAAATCCTCTTCAAAAAGAGATCTTGTAGCGCTTTGAGCGTCCCATTTTTTATATGCCATAGTTGGAGAAGACGCAAAATTTTTAGAGGCGCCCTCTCTATTTTTATAATGACTACTCATACTACTTGGATATGAAGGAGCCAAATTTGTGTCTTCGAAAGTAGAAGTCTTTTTCGATGAGAAGACCTCTGATGCATCAAAGGTCTCTTTTGCAAAACTAACATGATTCTGCAACGCTTGTCCCCGAAGAGCTTCGGTTACTTTTTTTCGAATCCAGTTTTTTATTCTTACATCATCTTTGAGACGAATTTCTTTTTTTTGTGGATGTACATTCACATCTATAAATTCTGTTGGGAGAGTTAGATGTAGTAAAAAATTTGGATGTTTTCGCTCTGGCAGTCTAGTTGCGTATCCATCATATATAGCATAAGAAATTGCAGGACAGATAACAGCTCTTTGATTAATAAAAAGGTGTTGCCCTAGTCTATTGACTCTTACCTCTCTTGGTGAACCAATACATCCCGTAATAGAAAATCCTCCCTCGCGCTGATCGATTGGGTAAGAATGTGTTACAAAATTTTCTCCCAAAAGTTTTTTCGCTCTCTTTTCTAGCGCTTTGGAAAAATTTTCTTCGCACGGCTTATACGAAAAAATTTCTCGTTCCTGATGGAAAAGGGTAAAGCCAATCTTCGGATGTGCAAGAGACAATTTTGTCATTATTTTCATAATCTCTGTAAAAGACGCTGTAGGAGATTTTTGAAACTTTTTTCTCGCTGGAACATTATAAAACAGGGATCTAACTTCAATTGTAGTACCAGTATCTCTAGAACACGGTAAGCATTTGCCAAGATCTCCCCCCTCTATTTCAACTTGATTTCCTTCCCTCTCTTTTTCAAATCGAGATTGTAGTTTCAGTTTGGCAATTGCCCCAATCGATGCTAAGGCCTCCCCCCTAAACCCCATGGAAAGAATAGATTCTAGATCTGATCCATCTCGAATCTTTGAGGTCGCATGCCGCGTAAGTGATAGAATCAGATCTTCTTTTTGCATCCCAGTTCCATTATCAATAATACGAATTAACCCAAATCCCCCATTTTGAAGTTCGACAATTATTTGAGTAGCTTTAGCATCAATTGCATTCTCAATAAGCTCCTTTATTACCGAAGCTGGATTTTCAATTACTTCACCTGCTGCAATTTGATTTATTGTTTGCTCGGATAGAACTCGAATTTTTGGTTTCATAACGTCCGCCTTTTTTTCTCATCATACAAAAAAGCTCCAATGTGTATATACTATTTCTTCCTAGGCGATGATAGGGGTAAACAAATGAGCTTAAAACAAATGTGGGATTTAGAAGTTTTCTTTCCCGGTGGGGCAAATTCTAAAGAAGCGCATGCTTGTTTAGAGAAGATATCATCTCAGATAAAACAGGCAACTGACGCTTCTCTGTTAAAAACGTTGCAACTATCACAAGAAATTTCTTTTTCACTTCGTGAAATCGAATCCTTTGCATGTTGTCATCAAGCATCCGATGTAAAAAACACAGCGGCTATTTCGCTTCAAGACAAAATTGCTAAGTTACAATCTTCCTATGAAACTCTTCTCAAAAAAACTGACAAGCAGCTTGCCGCTCTCTCAAATGATGATTTTAATGCGCTGACTATTTCTCTACCCGATTGTGCATTCTATCTTAAAGAAAGAAGAAACCTTGCAAAAGAGCAACTATCTCCTAAAGAAGAAAAAATTATCGATATGCTATCTATTAGTGGCTACCAAGCTAATACAAACTTATTTGCAACACTTATTGGAGAAATGGAAATTCCCTTTGGCTCTAAAAAACTTTCTTTTTCTCAAGTCGAAAATAAGTTGTCAGATGGCGATGCCTCTATTCGAAATAAAGCCTTTATATCTCTACAAAAAGCCTTTAGAGAAAAAGAAAATCTTTTTGCCCAAATCCTCAATAACATTGCAGGTTTTCGCCTACAACGAGATGCACTTTATCCAAAAGAAATTCTTCATGAGCCACTACAAATAAACCGTTTGGAAGAACAAACCCTTAATTCAATGTGGGAAGCGGTTACAAAAATAAAAAAACCACTTATCAAATATTTAGAAAAGCGGGCCTCTATGCTTGGAAAAAGCAAACTCTCATGGCAAGATTTAGAAGCGCCTTTATTTTCACATCAAAAAAAAATCTCATATGAAGATGCCTCTGCCCAGATTATTGAACTCTTTACTAAAACTTCTCCTCAAATGGGCGCCTATGCAAAAAATGTCCTGCATGATCGTTGGATTGATGCAGAAGATCGAAGTAGCAAAAGTCCAGGAGGCTTTTGCACATACTTTCCTCATAAAAAACAAAGTCGAATTTTTATGACCTATTGCGGAACTCAAACAAATGTATCTACTCTAGCACATGAGCTTGGCCATGGATTTCATAATGAAGCTATGAAAGATCTTCCCGCTTTTGCGCAAGTTGTTCCTATGACACTTGCTGAAACAGCGTCAACATTTGCAGAGCTCCTCATCTCAGAAGGTTCCATTGAAAATGCAAGCTCAAAAGAAGAAAAACTTACTCTTTTAGATGATCAAATCATGCGATCTGTTGCATTTTGTATGAACCTTCATGCTAGATATATTTTTGAACTGAATTTCTATGAAGAGAGAAAAAAGGGCTTTGTTTCAGCTGAAATACTCTCCACTCTTATGGAAGAAGCGCAAAAAAAAGCATATTGTAACACCCTTGAAGAGTACCACCCTCTTTTTTGGGCTGCAAAAATGCATTTCTATCTTACTGACGTTCCTTTTTACAACTTTTCGTATACTTTTGGATTTTTATTCAGCTCAGGAATGTATCAATTTGGAAAAGAATCTACAAATTTCGAAGAAAAATACATTGCTCTTTTACGAGATACAGGAAGCGCTACAGTCGAAAACCTGGCTCGCAAACATCTAGGAGTAGATCTTTCTCAAACGAAATTTTGGGAAGATGCTTTTAAACCCATCGAAAAACAAATCGATCTATTTTTTAGCTTGATCGACAAATAAGATAGAAAAAAATAGTTATAACCCGTATAACGCCCTTTGTTTATAAGTAAAAGGAATGATTATGCGTTTTCTTTCTACAATTATTTCACTTTGTGCACTCGGTTATGGAGGATACTGGCTTAATGAAACCAAACCGGAACTTAAAACAAAACTAATAGAGATCATCTCTCAAGGTAGTTTCCATACTTTAGAGGCCCGATATACCGCTAAACAAATCATGTCAAACCACAAGGCTCATTTACTTAAAGGTGACAAGTACAAGTTTCTA
>JAJFMG010000193.1 GCA_021772295.1 Chlamydiota bacterium
AGGGTATCCTCTTGTGTGAGAAGGTCTCTAATTTGAAGAGCTGCATAGATGTCATCATAAAAATTACGCACACTATAATCAGAGTTTTGTTCAAGAGAGTCTTGATATAGGTGAATGGCTGATGAGAGGAAATGTTGCCAAGAAGCATTTATTCTCTCACTTGTCTTGAATTGAGAGTTATAGTTCGCAAAGTAGTTGTATGAACTGTTCCATTTCTCTTGTTTATAGGCAATCAAAGCGCTTTCAAATAGAAGCGCTTCTTTGTCTTCAAAATTGTCATAATCTAAAAAGAGGTTAGATAGGATATTAGATGCCTCTTCTAACTGCTCATCTTCTTTTAGAAGCATTGCATGTATGAAATCTGCCTTTGGAATTTGGTTATCTTCCTTAAAATTATCCTTTAGGTTCGCAAGAGTTGCGCCATAAAGTTCTAAATTTTGCGTTTTATGGGAGAGGGATAAAAGAAGTAAGTAAGCATTTTTTTGTTTTTCTGAATCGATGTTTGTAGATGAAAGAAAGGTAAGAAGAGGGTCTTTTGCTGCTTCATAGTTTTCTAATACAAAATGACTTTTTCCAACCATGTATTGCAAGGTAGAAGCAATATTTTCAGATGGGGTGAAAGTTAAGTTGTTAAAATCTTCAACAACTCTTGCATACTGCTCTGTCTCAAAAAGAAGTATCATTCGGTTAATAGATGCAAGGTCTGTTTTTTGATCATTATTTTGCATCACTTGTGTGAAAAGGTTGATAGACATTTCTTTATCAATCGATGAGAGTAGGCATCCTGCTTGATAAAGAAAATCTCCCTTTTTCTCAGGATGTTTTTTTGCAAGTTCAATGTAAAGCTCAGAGGCTTCATTTATATTACCTAAAATATGGTGTATTTCAGCTAAGGCAAATTCAGAAAGCTCTCCGTAAGAAGTGCTTCGCACTTTTTCGTAAAGAGGTTTAGCGCCAATGGCTAATGCTTTTTGTTCTTCTATATTTGGGGTTTCAAGAGATGTTCTAAACAATGCCTCTGCCATCAAAAAGTAAAATTCATCTTGTCTATCGACAATAACTTGTGAATCAGAAGAAAGATAGGGGGTACCATTTCTTGCAAGCTCTTCAAACTGATCGAGCTCATAGTAGCACTGCAGTTTGTTGATAAGTGTTTTTTCTTGTACACTTGGGTCTCGAATAGTGTCATATGCAAGAAGTGCGCTTTTGTAATCACCTTCTAGTAGATATACATCTCCAAGAATCCCATGGAAATAGTCTTTAGACGGACTTTCAGGGAACTTCTTGAAAAAATCTTTGATTTGAGTTTTGACAATTTGGTGGTCACCATCTTTCCAAAATTCTGCAATTCTTCTTGTTAGAAATGCTTCCTCATCGCGATTTTTAGTGTGTTTTGCAGAAAGTGAAAGCGGAAGTAAAATTGCGCTGCAAAGAATAGATGCGCAAACTGCCTTAGAAGCAAGTTTAGAGTGAATTCGAAGCATAATGACCCCTGTGTAGCTTTGAAAAAATATTTGTGATTATACAAGTGGGTTATTATTTAGCAAAGACTATCTAAAAAATATGAAATCTTGTCAGAAAGTAGTTGTAAACAGCTTTTTTATAAGTGCAATTTTGATGAAAAAACTTAAGTAAGTTGATAGCTATCTTGAATGTTTGCGTCGTAGTACTCTATGAGATCATTAGCTCTTGTAAAATGTAAGTGTTTCAATGTGTCATATATTTGCAAACCATGTGAGTTTTTGCCCTGTTTAAAATAGAGAAGACCCAGTCGATACATGATTTCTTTATCATTGGGTTTTAGCTCGAGTATGATTTCATACTCCTTGATTTCCATGTCATACATTTCCAAATCATGGTAGCAAGATGCGAGCTGAGCGTGCACCCAAGGATCACTCTGGGCATAATAATCCATGATTTTAAATTCTTCGATAGCGCGCTTTACAGAGGACGAAAACATCTCTTCTTTTTCTTCAAAAAATTTAAGATGGCGATTTAACACAATTGGTTGGTCTGCTGGAATTTTATATACTCGCGAAAGAGCAATGTTTGAGTTAGCAAGAGATGCATGCGCTTCTAAATCAGTTGGAACTTGCTTAATCAACGCTATATGTTCCTCAATAGAGGCTAAATGCATTAACTCTTTCATCATATGCATGTCCTTGAAATGAAGTAAGAAGCTGATTTTTTGAATCATGCTTTTTAAAGACACAATCTTTTTGGGATAGTAGTAGCAGTGATACTCTTGATTTTGGAGAAGAATCGCGAAGCGATATGCAGCGCCTGCAATTAAAAGATGATATTCAGATGCGCTTAATTCTTTTTTGGGGAGTATTTTTCTACAATGAGTAATAAAGACCTCTTTTTTGAGCTGGAACACTTCTTTTTTTCTCGATTGCAAATAGAATGCCAAAATTAGATATACAAAAACGGTTAAAAGTATCGAAGAGAGAGTAATCGCCAAGAATTCTGTTTTAGGATCGCCAAGTAAGAAAATCAAAAATAGTACAAACTGGGAAAAAAGAAGGCATATAATCCCTAAATGAATATAAATAACAGCTCTTAACTTTTTCTTAAATCTTTGTAAAAAGTTTTGGCAGTAAGATTCAGTAGCTCGTTGGAATGCAGCTTTTGTTCCGCTTACAGAGCAAGAAGTATCAGAATAGATCGTCATTAGAGATTTCCTTTTTTTTTGCGGAGTCTATCAAACAGGGCTCACTTTAGCAAAAAAAATCTCTTAGAAAATGTAGCCACAACTTGTTGTGGCTACGAAAAGCCATATTTAGGTGCTGTTCATATAGTTGATAACTCGATTAGAAACACCAGCGTTTCTGAGTTTGTCAATTTCATATGTAGATAATCTATATCTGCTATCTGTTTTTTGGATTAATTCAATGATTTTATCATCAGATACATCGGCTTTGTGCAGATTAATAACATCTGTCACATTTAACTGCTGACCATTATCGATTTTTCTCATTGTCTGTGGGCTTTGGTTCTCCACATTTTTTTTATCTTGATCATCTAGGATGGCTCCGATAATAGCCCCACCAAGAGCTCCAGCTCCAGCTCCAATGACAGCGCCAGTTGGTCCGCCAACGACTCCACCAACTATTGCGCCACTACCCGCTCCTACAAGTGCACCTGTTCCAGCCTTGGATTCACATCCGACAAATGCTACAGATACAGCAAGTATCATAAGTGCTGCGTTTGTTTTCATAATATTCCCCTTAGTCAAATAATTAGGATATAATTAAAATTGATATAATAATTTACAATTAACACAATTAGATTAATAAATAAAGCAATTATTTTTTGCTCAATGGTAGAATTAGTCTATAAAAGCAGATCGTTAGAAAAGATAGTATTAGGGAGAGGGTCGAAAAGTAATAAATCATTCGAGTGTCTACTTGGCCGAGTATGGATCCAATAAGTGGACTGCAGATCATTGCAATGGTTGCAATGGATTGATTTAATCCAAGAGTTGCTCCTTGGCGCGTCTCGGGAATTTTGATCGTTATTTGAGAGAGTATATTACTCCATACTAAAGAAGAGAAAATCGCGCTACAAGAGATCAGAAGTGCAAACCATTCATATTTTCTCATTGAAAGAGCTAGCAGGTAGACAATGACAAGAAAAAAGGAGGAATAGTGTAGTATTTTTTTAGGAGAGAAGTTCTTTAGTAAGTATTTGTTGATAAAGACATTACCCACAATCCAACAAAGCCCAAGAGCCAAAAAAGTTCCAATAATTTGCGCTTTATTTACATGAAAATTTTCAATGAGATATGCAGATAGAAATTGCAATGATGATACCCACCCGAGCATAAATAGAAAAAAGACAAGATAAAGTATGCTGATTGCTTTGGTTCTAAGAATCCAGAAAACCTTTTGCTTTGTGGCAGCTCTTCTTTGCTTGATATGTTTTAAGAACTCTTTGGAATCAAAAAAGAAGAAAATGATAATAAGTAGATTTAATAGGGAAATAAGAGCTGTAAAATAAAAAGGCAAGGACGCATTAAAAAAGGGGGTAAGGGTTCGATCAGAGAGCTCTCCACCTATTAAAATAGATAGAATAAAACTCCCACCTGCAACAGCAGACAGGCGTCCAAAATTCTTAGATCTTGTTTTTTCTAGCTTAGATACATCAGAAATGGATGCTAAACAAAGGGTAAGGTTGCCTGCAAAAAATCCAGTAAGTAGCCTTGAGCAAATTAAAAATGAGTAGGAATGATACCGAATGGCAATGCCTGATAGAATAAAACCGATCATCTCTCCAGTTAAAGTAAAATAAAAGGCTTTTTTTCGCCCAAGCTTATCAGCAATTATTCCAAGAATGGGCGAGCCAAAAAATAGCGCTATAGGAAAAGCTGCAATAAGCAGGCCAAGTAGGCTAGCTCTTGTAGAGTAGGATACACCGGCTGAAAAA
>JAJFMG010000194.1 GCA_021772295.1 Chlamydiota bacterium
AATTATCTCTATGGAAGAGCTTGACGTTTCACTAGATGCTTCTTTTGCCCAAAATCTCTCAGAGCTTTTTTATCAAATTACAACCTTGCATTCTCAAATCGTAGGCTCACATCTCGGCACTAAAATCAATTTAGCTAAAATGCAAGGCTTTTTCCAACTTATTCATTGCTATCCTGAAAACGAGCGTTCTCTTGCATTTTATCTCCAAGAATTTGCTGGCAAAAACTGGCTCCCATTCCCCTTTATAGAAATCCTAAAAAAACTCCATAAAGAATATGTCCTCAAAAAAGAAACATCCACTCTCTACACAATCGAAAAAATTCTACAAGAAATCATCGACACCAGCTTTCTAGAATAATCGAAAATATCGGTAAAATACTTCCTTCTTGTAATAGCATCACTTATGCCATTAACATGAATCAATACAAGTCGTATTGAAAGCCCATCTTCATTCTAGCGCCTCGGTGAAAAATGTAGGCATACCCCGTTCTACCAAAAAACTTTTTCATAACACCTCATTTTACACTAAAATCGTGTTTGCATGATTTAGTGTAAAAAAAAGACTTTTTCTCTGAAACTTTCCTCTTATATCAGATTGTGATACGCTTGCCTTCATTACAAAAAAAATACATGCACACCTATGGAATACAAACTCCCCAAAGGAACCTTTGATATTGTTCCAAAGCCTTTAAAAGATGAAAACAGCTGGAAATCTTCCTATAAATGGCAATATCTTGAAAAAATTTTTAAATCCCTTGCTTCCACTTTTCATTTCCAAGAAATACGGACACCTATTTTTGAAAGTACTGACTTATTTATTCGATCATGCGGAGAAGAAACAGATATTGCTAGCAAGGAAATGTATACCTTTAAGGATCGAGGAAACCGCTCAATCTCACTTAGGCCAGAGGGCACAGCCCCCATCATGAGAGCCTTTGGAGAAAACAAGCTCCAACTCACCATGCCCTTCTATAAGTATTATTACTTTGGCCCCTATTTTAGATATGATCGTCCACAAGCTGGAAGATTTCGTCAATTCCATCAATTGGGACTAGAATCCATTGGTGAAGATTCCCCCGAAAGAGACTATGAAATTTTAGAATTTATTTATCAGTTTTATCAAAAATTAAATCTTCGTGACATCAAAATTATCATTAATTCACTGGGTACTGACACCAAAGATTCTCAAAGTACTAAAGCGCGCTATATCATTGCACTAAAGGCATACCTCAAACCTCATTTGGAGATCCTATCAGATGATAGTCAGAAAAGGTTTGAACACAACCCCCTTCGCATTCTTGACACCAAAAATGAAATGGAACGAAAGCTTCTAAAAGAGGCTCCTTCCATCTTAGATTATCTCGATGAAACCGCCAAAAAAGAGTTTGATACACTTTGTTCCTATCTTACAAAAAACAATATTCCTTTTGAGATTTCACCGATGCTTGTTCGAGGCTTAGACTACTATGAAAAAACGGTATTTGAAATTACATCTTCAACACTTGGAGCTCAGAATTCGATTGGTGGTGGTGGAAGATTTAATTCTCTTCTGAAAAAAATCTCTGGTATAGATTTGCCAGCTGTTGGATTTGCAGCTGGAATGGAGAGAATCCTACTTACTATGGAAAAGCAACATGCTCCTTTTCCAGAGCCTCAAGGCCCCTTTCTATTCTTTATCCCCCTTGGGGATAAAGAAAAAAAAGAGTGCCTTTCTATGCTTTCATCAATGAGAGCTGCCTCTATTCCATCTGAAATTTATTCCACAGGAAAGAAAATTCAAAAAGCCATGCAAATTGCAAACGATGTTGGCGCATCTTATGTATGCATATTGGGAAGCAATGAAATGGAAAAAGGTCAAGTTACTTTAAAAAATTTATCAAGTCGCTCTGAAGAAGTCATTAACCAATCAGAACTACTTCAAACTATGCAAAACTATTGGGAAAGTAAAAAATAAAATGCAAAACCTACGATCACACTACCTGCAAGAATTAAATAAATCTCATATCGGACAAAAAGTAAATCTTTCTGGTTGGGTCCACAGAAGAAGAGACCACGGGGGACTTATTTTTATTGATCTTCGCGATCGTTTTGGATTAACCCAGCTTGTATTTGATCCTGAAAAAAATGAAGCAGCGCATGCCTTAGCATCAAGCTTACGCTCCGAGTGGGTGATCCAAATAAGCGGTGAGGTAATCCCACGAAAAGAAGGAATGATTAACCCTAATCTTACAACGGGAGAAATCGAGATCAATGTGGAATTATTACATGTCCTATCTGCTTCAAAAACCCCTCCTTTTTCTATTTGTGATGACAACACAACTACAAATGAAGACCTTCGTTTAAAGTATCGCTATCTAGATATGCGTAGAGGTAAAATTACAGACAATTTAGTGCTGCGCCACAAAGTTATGCAAAAAATTCGAAACTTTTTCTCTGATGAAAACTTCATCGAAGTCACAACTCCTGTTCTTGGTAAGTCAACCCCAGAAGGCGCAAGAGATTATCTTGTTCCTTCAAGAGTGTACCCTGGAAACTTTTTTGCACTCCCTCAGTCGCCTCAGATCTTTAAGCAGCTGTTAATGATTGGTGGACTTGATCGATATTTTCAAATAGCACAATGCTTTCGAGATGAAGATATCAGATCAGATCGCCAGCCAGAATTTACACAACTAGATCTTGAAATGAGTTTTGGAAATCCAGAGTACTTGCAACAGCTTATTGAAACCTTTCTAAAGGAACTCCTTAAAGAAACAATCGATGTTTCGATTTCAGGCTCTTTTAAAAGACTCAGCTATAAGGATTGTTTAGAAAGATATGGCTCTGATAAGCCAGACCTTCGTTTTGATATGCAGCTTACACGTATCGATAATATTGCAAGAGATTCAAGCTTTACAATTTTCAAAGAAATAGTCGAGAGTGGTGGGTGCGTAAAAGCAATCTGCGTCAAGGGTGGCACTGATATTTCTAGAAAGGAGATCGATCGATATACCGCCTTTGTTGCGCCATTTGGAGTAAAGGGGCTCGGCTATATGAAAATGCTTGATGGAAAGCTTACTTCTACAATTACGAAATTTTTCTCTGAAAAGCAACTCCAAGAAATTGCAAAACAAACTAAGGCGCAAGATGGCGATCTTTTATTTTTTGCAGCAGAAAAAGAAAGTGTTGTCAACCAAGCATTAGATCACTTAAGAAGATTGCTTGCAAAAGAGAGAAATCTAATCAGGGAAGATCAATATGAATTTCTTTGGGTTACTGACTTCCCACTTTTTGAGTGGGACTTTGAAACAAATAGACCTTGCGCTGTGCATCACCTATTTACAGCTCCCCACCCAGATGATATTGATAAATTAGAGAGCAACCCTCTTGAAGTTCGTTCAGTTGCTTACGATATCGTATTAAATGGGTATGAAATTGGAGGAGGGTCCCAAAGGATTCATAACCAAGAGTTACAAGAGAAAATCTTCAACCTTCTCAAACTCTCCAAAGATGATATTGAAAATCGCTTTGGTTTTTTCAACGAAGCGCTAAAATATGGGTGCCCCCCTCATTTAGGAATTGCATTTGGAATTGACCGAATTATCATGTTACTTGCAAAAACAGACAATATTCGAGATGTAATTGCATTTCCAAAAACGCAAAAGGCATCTGATCTTATGATGCATTGCCCAGCAGATGTAGATCCGAACCAGTTGAAAGATCTAAATATAATAACATCTCCAACTGAGATTCATTGGAATACTTAAAAATGCAAAAAGGATGCATCTGGGGTCACAGTAATACTTGGATGCACCTTTGTTTTAAGTATCTGCTCAATTGCATTTAGAGTAGAACCTGTAGAAGATGGACAAGTCGTGCATGCACCTTGGTATGCAATGACAACTTCCTTTCCATCTTTTAATTCGAGTACTTCAATACCGCCAGCATCAAGTTCGATATAAGGCTGAATCTCTTCCTTGATAATTCCCTTTATCAAAGTTATTTTTTCATCCAATGTAGATGAATCCCAATTTGCTAAGAGAGCCTCATCAAAAGGCTTATCAAAACTTGGAACAGGAGGAGAATAGGAAGGGTCACTAATTGGAATATCAGTGCATTTTTCAAGTGCGTTAGAACATACTTCAATTAGCAAATTCAAAATAGGAAAATCAGATTCTTCAATTGCTTGTTCATATGGCAGATCTCTTGCTCTTTTTTCTAAAAGTTCAGCTGTTACCCTCATTGCCTGATCATAATTTTTTCGAACTATAAAATCACAAAACAAATCGCAAAGCCCAACAAGTACAGGTCCTCCAAATGCTTGGAATTTCACATCTGCAATAATGCCATCATCTTCATCTACCAAAATAGAAAGACAGATCTTATTTCCTTTTTCTCTATGTCCAACTGTTGCTATAGCAACACGCATCCCAGCTCTTTTTATATTTGGATCCATATACCCAATATTCAAAGGAGAAACTGCTTTGTCGTGAATCTTATTCGAAAAAATATACTTAGATTGATATGGCTTCATTTTTATCCTTTAAGCGGCATTATCATGTTTTTTATTTCGCTACAGATAGAGACTACTTCTCCAATCACTCTTTCAATTTCAGTATCTGTGGTGTCTTTTGACAACCCAAAACTTAAAGCGCAATTTGCAAGCTCTTTATTCTCAGTATTGTTTTTTAGAAAGGAGGTCATATTATCATCTAAAAAAACATGAATGTTTTGTTTTACGAGTCGATAATGAAGATACTCAGAAGATACGCCAGGAAATGCAATACACGAAATATTAGACAGTCTCTCTGTTTCTTGAAATATCACAGTAGCGTTATCAATTTGATCTTGGATACCACGTTCTAATCTATCTCGAAGTCGCGCAACTTCTGTATGTATAATGTCGCCACTATCTATCACTTCATTGATCCCTTCTGCAAATCCAATCAAGCTTGGAATAGAAATGGAACTAATTGAATGAGGATCACTCTCATTAGACAATTCTCGCTTCTCTCTAAAAAAAAGAGCAGCTGGAGCACTTATTGCATGAAGAGTCTTTCCTGAAAAAGTCAGAAAATCAATGGCATAATCTTGCAGCCGAAAATAAAGCTTTCCAAGAACATCTGTGACATCCACATGAAGTAATACATCCTTTTCTTCACAAAAAGATACAAGTTCCCAAATCGGATGAATAACCCCCGTCACGTTTGAAGCAAACGAAGCACTTATCAACGCTGTTCTTGGCCCCATATTTTCTTCTAAAATCTCAGGAGTGACTTGCCCCCGATCATTAAGTGGTAATTCTTTTACGATCACACCAAGGCTCTCTAGTTTCTTAGCAGATCTTTTTATTTCAGGGCTACTGTCTGGGAAAAGAAGAATTTGATTTTTACCACTGGTGATCATTTCCCCTGCATAAATATCAAAAAGCATTTTTCCAAAAATATCCCCTAAGGAGGAATCAAAGATTGCATGCATATCATCCTTTGCTCCCACAAAAGAATAAACTGTACTTATGGCATCTTTAACACTTCTTAAAGGCTCCTTCTGATCAAGCATCCAAGGGTCCATTCCTCTAAAATGTCTTTTATAAAAAGGTGTCATTGCACCAACTGTCGACGAAGAGGGTTTGGTAATTTTCATGCTATGCAGATAGATTGGATCTAATTCCAAGGCTGTTTCTCCCACTTCCCTTTTTCAAATGAGTAACAAATTGGCTGCCCTGTTGGAATTTCAAGCTTTAAAACTTCTTCTTTAGAAAGATTTTCTAGCTCCATCACAATGGAGCGAAGTGAATTTCCATGAGCTGAGATAAAGATGTTTTTTCCATCTTCTAAAAAGGGAACGATTTCCTTTTGAAAGTAGGGAATAGTGCGCTTAGCTGTCATTTCTAAGCTCTCACCATTTGGAGGTGCGACATCATAGCTCCTTCTCCAAATATGGACTTGCTCTTTTCCAAATTTAGCTCTTGTTTCATCTTTGTTACACCCCTGCAAATCTCCATACATCCTTTCATTAAGCTTAGAAGACACATATACAGGAATACACCCTTTAAGCACCTCATCGCTATGGATGGCGCTCCACGGATTCACATCTCCCTCTCTAGAAACTACAAAAGGTGTCTTATTGCTATGATGCTCTGACATGGCAATCATAGCCGTCAGCTGGGCCCTCATTAAAGAAGAAACAAAAATCGCATCTATTTCAATATCAGCAATTTTTTCTCCACCAAGTCTTGCCTCTTCCATTCCTTTCTTCGTAAGAGGAATATCTACCCATCCTGTAAAGATGTTTTTTTCATTCCACTCTGATTGGCCATGCCTCATCAAAATAAGCAGAGTTTTGTCTTTTTTCATAAATTTTTTCCTTGCTACCCTTAGAATACCACACTCTGTGAATATTCTTCTAATTTCTCATTTTAATCAAATTTTCCCTACGCATTAAAATATTTTCATGCATCTAAATTCACAAATTGACTTTACAAACAAACTAATAAAAACCTTTAATTTTGAATTTAATTTCTTACATGCAAAAAAAACTCAATTTACAAATAAAGATCGCATTTCAAATTGGCTTGTATTGCGACTACTGCTTTGGGTAATAGAGGATGTGTTCAAGTTGTTTTATCCCAGGATATCTCATAAATTAGGTTTACTTTGTAGACTTGTAACTATAAAACCTATGATCTCATTTTTCACCGCTATTTAAGATAAGATCATAGGCCTTTTGGTCTTTGATCTTAATTGACCTCATGATCCAACTAGACTAACATAGGAAGAAATGATGTAATCAAATCTTAAACTCGCGTCTATTTACCTTTTAACTTATAATCTCTGCTATGGATTACAAAAAAAATATTTCAGATGGTATTAGGCTTAGCAAGGCACTAGCTAAAGCTGGGGTAGCTTCAAGGAGAGCCTGTGAAAAGCTTATTTTTGATGGCTCAGTTCGAGTAAATGGCAAAGTAGAGCTGCTTCCACAAGCCAAAGTTGTGATCGGAAGAGATCAAATACAGGTGGGGAAAAAACCAATTCTCGCTCCTGAAAATAAAGTTTATTACCTGCTTAATAAACCTAAAAATTTTATTTGCTCCAATCTTCATGGCGATAACAAAAGGCTCGTGATTGATCTTTTTGCTCATCTGCCCTATCGACTCTTTACTGTTGGTAGACTTGATAGAGACACTACAGGACTTTTGATTCTTACCAATGATGGTCATTTTGCGCAAAAAGTAATTCACCCCTCTTCAAATCTCACCAAAAGCTACCTTGTAAAAACTGGGCGCGAAATTACACATGAAGATTTAAAAACAATTAGCGAAGGCGTGGATATTGAAGGCACATTTGTCAAACCAGTATCTGTTACAAAAATACGGAAAGCTACTGTAAAAGTTTGTGTAAGAGAAGGAAAGAAAAGAGAAGTTAGACGACTTGTTGAAAAAGCTGATTTAAAAATTATTACTTTAAAAAGAATTCGAATTGGTGGCCTAACTCTTGGTGATTTAGCAGAAGGTTCATTTAGAGTTCTTACAGAAAAAGAGCGAGAAGTCATTTTCCAATAACCTTTTTTTTCTCTTTCGTCTAAGATATGTACGAAACCAATTATTTAGGTACGAGGAATGCTTTCTACAATCGCAAGGCTCTTTGGTAAATCCCCATTTGCGCCCCTTCAGACTCATATGAAAAAGGTAGCAGCATGCATAAAAATGCTTACCAAAATTTTTGACAGTATTGAAAAAGGTGACTTTTCTAAACTGGAAGAAAATGCAAAAGCTCTTTCTAAGTTAGAACATGAAGCAGATCTTACTAAAAATGACATTCGCAATCATTTACCCAAAAGTATTTTTCTTCCAATCGATCGTCCTCAGTTTTTAGAAATACTCTCTATTCAAGATAGCATTGCTGATAAAGCAGAAGAGATTGGTTTTTTACTTTCCTTTTCTTCAATGAAAAAAAGAACTGATTTATATAAAAACTTAAACGCCCTTTTTGTAAAAAATGTCGAAGCTTTTTGGGATGTTAGAAATATCTTGAAAGAACTTGATGAATTGCTAGAATCTTCTTTCGGTGGAATTGAAGCCGAGAAAGTGAAGGTAATGGTGGAAAAAACTTCTTACAAAGAATATGAGGCTGATAAACTTAAAATTTCTCTTCTCAAAGAGTTTTTTGAAACTGCAGATGATGTCCCTAATACAATATTCTATCTTTACACAAAACTCATTGAAGAGATCAATCAACTCTCTCATATTTCAGAGAGGTTAGCACATCGAATCAGAATGGTTTTAGAACTTAAGTAATCATGGCAATAGAACATATTCTCCTTATTTTAGTCCTTATCTGCGGGTTCTACATGGCGTGGAACATCGGTGCAAACGATGTTTCCAACGCAATGGGAACATCCGTTGGATCTGGCGCACTTACTCTTTTTAAAGCAGTTGTGATTGCTGGAGTATTAGAATTTGCAGGAGCATTTTTCTTAGGATCTAATGTATCCGAGACACTCCAAAGTGGAATTGTAGATCCTGGTATTTTTGACCAAGACCCAAGCATACTACTCTATGGTATGATAGCATCGCTACTTGCAACAGCCGTTTGGCTTCAAATTGCCTCTTATTTTAGATGGCCTGTATCCACGACACATGCAATTGTCGGGGCTATCATTGGATTTGGAGCAGTGATAGGTGGAATGCACGCAGTGCATTGGGGAGAAGTGGGTAATATTGCACTTGGCTGGGTAATATCTCCCGTACTTAGCGCCTTTTTCTCTTTTTTCTTATTTAGCATCCTGCAACGAAAAGTTTTATTTTCTACAAATCCTATAAAATCTACCCTAAGACTCATTCCTGTTTTTGTATTTATTGTCTTTATGACTTTTATAATGAGTGTGGTTTCTGACGGTATTCCATCTCTTAATGCGTACCTCTCCTCCATTGAAAAAGTTCTACTCTCTGCACTTTTATCAGCGCTATTTGCATTTGGGAGTTATTTTTTAATTAGAAGAGTAGCAAGTAAAGCAAAGCTAGAGCGAAAATATTCCCCCTATCTCTCGCAACAACTATTCAGTATGAATAAGGTTGTAAAACATTTAAGAAGAGTATTTTTATCCTCAAAGGGTTCTCAAAAAGAGGCCGTATCAAACATACTTTCTAGTGCTGAAGAAATTAAAGATACACTGCAAGAAAAATCCCAAAAGTACACGAAAAGCTCCGACTATCAAGTCGTTGAAAAGATGTTTGCGTTTTTACAGATACTAAGCGCTGCATACGTTGCTTTTGGTCATGGAGCAAATGATGTAGCAAATGCTATCGGCCCCGTTGCTGCCTCACTTGAAATTATTAAAAACAAGTCTCTTTCCTTGCATACACAAGTACCTACCTGGCTACTTGCATTTGGTGGAATTGGTATTGTTGTTGGACTTGCTACTTGGGGCTGGAGAGTCATGGAAACCATTGGAAAAAAAATTACCGAACTTACGCCAACTAGAGGCTTTTGCGCAGAATTTGGCGCTGCAATCACAATTTTATTTGCATCCAAACTAGGCCTACCTGTTTCTACAACTCACTGCATCGTTGGAGCCGTTCTTGGAGTTGGCCTTGCCAAAGGAATTGCTGCTTTAAATTTAAGAGTCCTTCGAGAAATCGTTTTGTCATGGGTAATCACTATCCCAGCAAGCGCCATTGCTTGTATTTTGTTTTTCTATTTGATCAAAGCAATCTTCAATTAATTTCTTTTTTTCTACAAAAAATGTCTAAAAACGGTAAAAGGAAATATTCGACAATAAGTATTTTTTATTATGAATAATATTCCTGAATTATCACAAATCATTGAGCAAAAAACAAAGCATTACCTGATCACCAAAATCGGTAGAACTTTAGATGAAGCTACTGATGAAGAATTTTACTACGCATTTTCCCTTGCCATACAAGAAGAAATCATGGTCAATTGGAGCGCAACATCTCATACCTTCACAAAAAAAGG
>JAJFMG010000195.1 GCA_021772295.1 Chlamydiota bacterium
TATAAGGAAGGTCTTCGCAATGTTGCAGCTGGAGCTAATCCAATATCTCTAAAAAGAGGGATAGAAACTGCAGTTAATGCGACTGTTTCGCACCTTAAATCAATGAGTAAGGCAATCCAAGATAAATCAGAGATTACAAATGTAGCCTCAATTTCAGCAAACAACGACCGTGAAATTGGTGAGATCATTGCAAAAGCAATGGATAGTGTCGGTAAAGATGGAACCGTTACAGTTGAAGAAGGCAAAGGACTTGAAACTTCACTAGAAGTTGTAACAGGAATGAATTTTGATCGTGGTTATCTTTCTTCCTATTTTGTTACAGATCCAGACTCAGCAGAAGCGGTGCTTGAAAATGCATTTGTACTAGTTTGTGAGCAAAAAATTTCTTCTATGAAAGATTTTCTACCAATTCTACAAGCAGCTGCTGAAACTGGAAGACCACTTCTTGTTATTGCTGAAGATATCGAGGGTGAAGCGCTTGCAACACTTGTTGTAAATAGGCTAAGAGCAAACTTAAAAGTTTGCGCAGTAAAAGCTCCTGGCTTTGGAGATCGTAGAAAAGAAATTCTTCAAGACATTGCAATCCTTACAGGAGCGCAATATGTGAGTGAAGAAATTGGAATCAAACTTGAATCCGTAACCCTTGAGATGTTAGGCCAGGTAAAAAAAGCTGTCATCAAA
Organism: Chlamydiota bacterium; assembly: GCA_021772295.1. Lineage (GTDB taxonomy): Bacteria > Chlamydiota > Chlamydiia > Chlamydiales > Simkaniaceae > JAJFMG01. The sequence continues at coordinate 682 of JAJFMG010000195.1, forward strand.
AAAGAAGATACAACTCTTGTTGAAGGAGCTGGAAATGAAACTGAGATTCAAAAAAGAAAAGATCTCATCAAAAAACATATCAGCGAAGCAACATCTGATTATGACAAAGAAAAGCTCCAAGAAAGACTAGCAAAGCTTTCTGGCGGCGTTGCTGTCATCCAAGTCGGCGCTGTTACCGAGATTGAAATGAAAGAGAAAAAAGACCGAGTTGATGATGCTCATTATGCAACAAAAGCTGCGATTGAAGAAGGCATTCTTCCAGGTGGAGGTACAGCGCTTCTTAGGTGTATCCCTATCTTGGAAAAATTAATTGTAGAGACGAAAACAGAAGAGAGAATTGGAATAGAGATTGTTCTAAAGGCTCTAAGTTATCCTCTTCGACAGATTGCAGAGAATGCAGGAAAAGAAGGATCTATTATTGTCCAAAAAGTTTCTGAACTATCCACCTATGAAGGTTGGAATGCTCTTTCTGAAACATTTGGTAATATGATTGAAATGGGAATTTTAGATCCTACCAAAGTAGTGCGATTAACCATTGAGCTTGCTGCATCGATTGCAGGGCTTCTACTTACAACCGAAGCTATTATTACAGATGAAGTCGAAAAGGGTGAAAAATCACCTGCAATGAGTGGAGCTGAATACTAGTCTAGAAACAATCTTCGTTACAAAGGATTATCCAGGTACTTGGATAATCCTTTTCTTTTTTATATAATTTCTATACAAGAAAACTTACACCTCTTGTATGGAAATATTTATATGAATAAACACTTCTATCGAACCATAGTTTTTTTTATTCTCTTAGCAGCAATTACTTTGCTACTATATACCAATTCTCGAAGCATTCTTTCAAACATCATATCTCACAAAATGAGGGTTCCTGTATCTATTACAGATATAAGTTTCCTCCCTAAAGGATTCTCAATTCATGAATTGGAAATAAAGAATCCCAAGCAAGCAAAAGAAAAACATGCTCTAAAAGCTAAAACCATAACAATTGATGCCCCATATATAAATTACATCAAAAAACCTGTGGTTATTGAAGAAATATCAATCGATGATGTCTATGTAAGCATAGAGTTTTATGACAAAACAAACAAAGAAGGCAACTGGATTACTCTACTTAAAAATATCGATAAAGAAAACACCTCGATTTTTAGTTTTGAAAGAGTAGCTATCATAAAAAAACTCATTCTAACAAATATTACAATTGATCTCACCTTTGCTGGGCAAAGGACGCAAAGGTTAAGTCCGATTGAGCGACTAGAATTTGAAAATATAAGTTCTGAAAAAGGAATTCCAACACAAGAAATTACTGAAATCATCATCAAAAAATTGATGGGATCAGTTGTTGTTCTAAGTGGTTTAACTAAAATTTTTGAGGCTGTTGTTGAAATTCCCATAGATATTTTAGAACTCATTTTTGACCCCTCAAAGTTATTTCCAAAGAAGAAAAAAAATAAAGCCCTACAAGAAGAGCAAGCGCCTCCTCCGAACTTAAATCCGGGATCTCCTTTTGATAACCCTTGTTCTCCTTGCAAAAAGACGCCCAATGACTCCTAGTGAAATTTTTTTCTACACCCTTACCTTTACCGTTATTGCTTTTATACTGGGCATGCTTCTTTCTGTATGGAGAATTTCTCCAAAGGGAGAATCCGCCATTCATCACTTCGTTGCTGGAATTATTTTGGGAGCTCTATCGATAAATTTATTTCCGAAAATTCTTTCCACTCGCAATCCAACCTCTATTATCATTTCCTTTTGTTTAGGTGCGATTTTCATTATTTTTCTAGATGTCATTGTCTCCAAAATAACAAATCGTAAAAGAGAAAGTTCAAAACCATTGGGATCCGTGGTTGCCGCTTCGATTGATCTATTTATTGATGGGATCTTAATCGGAATTGCTTTTATAGGTGGCAGGGCGTCTGGAGTACCCATTGCAATTTCTCTTACCTTGTGCGCAACATTTTTAACAGCATCCCTTGGAAAAATCTTGCGTCGATCAAAAGTAATCATCCTGCCAGCTGTTTTACTTTGTCTCCCCGTAGGAAGTTATTTTGCAAGTTCCTTCCTGTCTAGAAACCCAACACTCTATATAATGGAAACTTTAGCTTTTGGTGTATCAGCTCTTTTATATCTAGCAACTGAAGAGTTATTAAAAAAGGCACATCAAACCAAAGACACTCCTTGGATTAAACTATGTTTTTTCCTAGGATTTGTGGCTACTGCAATGCTCAAATTTTATTGAACCATATCAATTGCAACTAATTCATCTTGAACACAATTATCATAAGTAATTGGAAGCATGCTCTGAAGAAGAATATCTCGATCCATTGTAACGACTCGAGTTTCTGAGTCATTTTCTCCACATGTCACATGAAGAAGATTTTTATTTTTCTTTGTTTCTGCTACAGCGCCAGAGGGGAAAAGACAATATAGGCTTTCATTAGTCCCAATTCCATGTTTCGCTGAATATATATCACTAAAAAGAATTGGCTCTTTTGAAATTGATGTTATCCTAAATGGAGCTTCTGCCTCAAAAGTATATGCGCCCATCACATACCAATTCGTATTCGTTTTTTTGTCAGTGAAACAACTGTGGAAAAATGTCAGGTATTCACCGTCGATAAGAAGAGGCGGCGTTCCCCCTCTTGGCTCCCCCCATTTTTTCGGCCAAAGTTTAGCAATTATAGTTGGACTATTTTCAAAGGTCAGATGAGTTATATCATTTTTTGTAGTCTCATTTACCTTCAAGATCTTATGAGGATTCATTTGATATATAAAATGAATTCCACACCCTTTTTCCTCTTCGGTCACAAAAGGGACCCAATTTTTTTCAACAGGCTGCAAGTGCTGATCCAAATTCGTAACATACTTTATATCCAGAGTGGTAGGATCAAGCTCTGCAAGTCGTATTGATCTACTATAGGTACGAATTGGTTGAATATCATTATAAGATAAAAAGAGTCTATCACCTGAACATATTACCCTTGGATCTTCTGAATGCATACTTCCTGTATCAATTTTTTTAAAAGGCTTTATCTGATTGAACTTACTATCAAGCTCAACTACCCCAATATTAGTATGCAAGGGAAGATTAAGATTTTCTAAAGGATACTCTTTAGGAATATCATATCTAAAAAAAAGCTTATAATTTCCATCTTCAGTTTTGATAATCGATGAATTATATGGATTTGGAACATATCGAATCTTAATAATTTTAGTGTCCAAAACCAAACCATACTTATCTGCAAAGACGATATTTTTGATCGGACTTGGAAGGTAATTTTTCACAAAGTAATTCGATGGCTTTGCTTTAGCAAATTCTGCCTGTTCTTTTAGAAAGATCGTTTGTTTTTTAAGGTAATAATTGCCTTTTCGAATGTAGCGAAAAAAACCAAATGAAAGAAGAACTAAGGTAAGCAATGTAAAAATCCAGAAGAAATAAATCTTTTTCTCAAAGACAATTCTCTGCGCGTTGTTACCATCAGAATTGAAGGTCGTCATTAAACATCCTAATTAGCCTAAAGTACTACTATATTTTTAGCTATAATTAGAAATAATAGATTATTGCAACGGTTTTCTGCTTCAGATTCAAATTAATCCAATTATCTTTCAGGAATAATTTTTTTTCTGCATCAAATCAGATCATTCCAACTGATACTGAGTTTTCAATCATCGAAGCATCAAAATTATAAGCCTAAAAAATTTTCAACGTTCTTAAATGCAATTTTTTGTACCAGTCTCTTATCAAACTGACTTTCTAAAAACGCAAGAAACTGAGGATAGCACGATGCGTTGCTAAACGCTGGTTGGAAAGTTGGATATGACAAATTGGGAATAAGCTTTTTGGGAATATTTAGCCCCCCATAAAAATCAGCTCCAAGACATAGAGCCTTATGGGCTCCAAGACTTATTCCTTTTTCAATGTGACGGCAAAAATCCACTCCTTCATCCCCTATAAAACGTCTTATAAAATTGATCCCTATAAGGCCCTCTCTTGCAATAATTTCCTTCGCAATTTCATCAGGAAGATTTCTATGATCATCCTTTACTTCTCTAAAATTAGAATGACTTGCAATTACTTGCACTTTCAGGGATTTTTTATCGATGTATTCTAAAATGTCATTTGCTAGATAATCAGATGTATGACTTAAATCAATTGCAGTATCTTTTTCATGTAGGTATTCTAAAAAAAGCTCCCCATCTCTTTTTAATCCAACCTTTGATAGATTCCCCCCACCAAAGCGGTTCTCTTGATTCCAAGTTAAACTTACATACAAGACTTTTTCTACTAACCTTATTTCATCAAGTCTTGTCATTACGCACTCTAATGGCTCAGAATCTTCGATTAAGGCAGCCAAATTTTCAATAGCAAGCAATACATGCAGTCTATTACTATCTGAGGCAATCATAGAAAAAGAAGCAACCCGATCTGGATATTTTTGAAGCAACTGTTTATATAGCTTAAACTGCCTCTGCCCAACTAAACTTGAGCCATCACCATTGAGAGCTGCAATGGCAAGTGTTTGGAGTTTTACATTTCCATCTTCAAGCTGCAAAAGAGAGCATCTTGTTTCTGGATGTTCAAAATGTAATTTCTTAGGATTATGCTCGATACATCCAAGTAAATCGCAATGAAGATCAATTACTTTTGTCATCGATATTCATCACAATTTTTTTTGCAGAAATAGCTCTTTGTGGAATATATCCATTATAGAGATGGTAATATTTGTTTTCGCCTCCTGGATTTGCTTCCAAAACTAAATC